>NZ_LJOQ01000067.1:0-35775 GCF_001672255.1 Anabaena sp. AL09 | reverse complement strand
CCGTGATGAAGCAGGAAGTAAACACTAAGGTTATCGCTGTCCAGATGTGTCTAGACTTTGGTAATTTTGGGTAAGTTTTATAGAACGGTTATCCGATTACCGTCATTACTCCAGGGAATAATAAACCGGAAATTTTGCGAATTGTCCAGGAATTAGGTGGTAACTTTGAGCAAGTTGTGTTATTAGGATATCCACCATTTTTAAAAGATGTCATTGATACGGGTATTGCCAATAATATCGAATGGGGACAATATCATATTAAGTTAGTCATGGCAGGAGAAGTATTTAGTGAAGAATGGCGCAATTTAGTAGCCCAAAGAATAGGTTCTGAAAATCCCTGTGATGATTTTGCTTCTATGTATGGAACAGCAGACGCGGGAGTTTTAGGAAATGAAACCGCTCTTAGTATTTGTATTCGGCGGTTTTTAGCAGTCACACCTCAAGCAGCTAAAGCATTATTTGGGGAGTCGCGTTTACCTACTTTAGTTCAATATGATCCTAACAGTCGTTTTTTTGAAGTAGAAGATGGAAATTTACTATTTTCTGGGAATAATGGTGTGCCTTTAATTAGATATAGCATTTTTGATCAAGGTGGCTTAATTACCTACACAGAAATGCTAGAATTCTTAGCAGCATGGGGTTTTAATCCCATTACAGAATTAGAAAATCATCGCGGAATTCATCAATTACCTTTTGTTTATATCTTCGGACGTTCTAATTTTACGGTTTCCTATTTTGGCGCAAATATCTATCCAGAAAATGTGACGGTAGGATTAGAACAACCAATTATTAGAGAATGGGTAACAGGTAAATTTGTTTTACAGGTAAAAGAGGATTTAGACAAAAACCGCTTTTTATCTGTAGTAGTAGAGTTAGCACCAGGAATAGAGGATAAAGAGGAGAAAAGATTATCTATAACTGCTGCTATTCTTGCTCAATTATTGCGTCTCAATAGTGAGTTTGCTAACTATGTTCCCCGACAATATCAAACTCCATTGGTAGAATTAAAACCCATTGGTGATCTTGAATATTTTCCCATAGGTGTCAAACACAGATATACCCGGAATAATACGCGTAAATAGTCAAAAAATAGGTAAGAAATCAAAATCTCAAACTTTGCGCCTTTGCTTCTTTGCGCCTCTGCGCGAAACATAATTAATAATAACGCAACGGCCAAAATTTAATAAAACTCTTACCTACAATCAAGTTATTTGCATACTGGTTATAAAAGTTGCCAACCAGTACCTTGATAACCATAATCAAAGATATCTGGATGCAATATTTCTGCGAGAATTTCTAAAGAATCTACCAACCGCGGACTAGGACGGTTAAAGTAAGCATTGCCATCAGTAATAAAGACTCTCCCTGATTGGACTGCATGGAGTTTTTTCCATTCTGGACGTTGAGTTAATACTTGAGCTTCTTGCTGAGTCTGTTGTAAATCAAAGCCACAGGGCATGAAAATAATCACATCTGGGTTACTATCTACTAATGTTTCCCATTTAACATGAGTAACAGGTTTACCCATCAGGCTAAATAATGGTTTTCCTCCTGCTAAGTTGATTAATTCAGGAACCCAATTTGTAGCGGTCATCAAAGGATCAGTCCATTCAATGCAAGCGACTTTAGGCATTTCTGCACAGGATAGCCCTTGCAGTCTTCGCTTACAAATTCTCACACGAGCTTCTAGATTTTCCAGTATTTCTACTGAATCTACTCCAAATGTGTGACTAACCCGTTCAATATCACCCCAAAGCTCCTGTAGTGTGTTGGGTTGTAAGGAAATTATTTGCGGTGAACTGTGGGTAAGTTGGGCAACTGCTTTTTCTACTTCGGGTAAACTGACGGCGCAGATATCACATTGATCTTGGGTGATAATGTGGGTAGGGTGCAATTTCTCTAAAACATCAATTTTGATTTTGTAGACACCTAAAGCAGATTGTAATAGATTACTGGCTTCGTCATGAATAGAATGGCTATTAGCGTCACCATTCACACGGGCTTGGGTACAAACTGGAAGATTGGTGATTTCGGGAGGATAGTCACATTCATGCGATCGCCCGACCATAGCATCAAATAAACCCAGTTTAGCGACGATTTCCGTAGCACTCGGAATTAAAGAGACAATTCTTATATTGTTACTTGTATCAATCATAGTTTCACCCCCTGGGAATAGGAGTCAGGAGTCAAAAATAGAAAATGGTGTTAAGTTGTTTTTAACAGATGTTTCTACCCTCATTTTCACATATTTTTAGAGAGACGGTATCTATCTTGAGGATGTTAGCCTTTTGATTTTTCGACAAGCTCAGTAACCAGATTCCAGAATCTTAATTTTAATTAAGCGTTAACGAACCGTTTGCGAGATACACGGAAATGATGACAAAAACCCACCCCTGAAAGCGTTAGGGGTGGGTAATTCATAAATTATGGATTTGGGATTTGGGACAGTGGCAAATTAGAACATACCCATGCCGCCCATGCCGCCCATGCCGCCCATACCACCCATACCGCCCATACCACCCATGCCGCCCATACCGCCCATGCCACCATCAGGAGATCCAGCGGGTTGTTTTTCAGGTTTTTCGGCAATAATTGCTTCGGTGGTTAGTACCATACCAGCAATGGAAGAAGCATTTTGTAAAGCGGAACGAACCACTTTTGCGGGATCAATAATACCAGCCGCAATTAAGTCTTCAAATTCGCCTGTAGCTGCGTTATAACCGATATTTAAATCAGTTTCCCGAACTCTGGCAACAATCACAGAACCTTCTGCCCCAGCGTTTTCCGCGATTTGCCGGAGGGGAGCTTCTAAAGCTTTTTTAACAATATCAGCGCCAATTCTTTCTTCAGGAGTGAGGCTGTTTTTAATAGCATCTACCTTGGTAGATAGATAAATTAAGGTTGCACCACCACCAGGAACAATACCTTCTTCTACCGCTGCTTTGGTAGCGTTGAGTGCGTCTTCAATCCGCAAGGTTCTGTCTTTCAGTTCTGTTTCTGTAGCTGCACCGACTTTAATCACGGCAATACCACCAGCTAACTTAGCAATGCGTTCTTGCAGTTTTTCGGTATCATAGTCGGAATCAGTTTCCGCCAATTGTTTACGAATTTGCTCAATCCGGATTTGGATTTCTGGTTTAGCAGTATTACCAGCGACAATGGTGGTATTTTCCTTGTCAATGTGGATTTTCTGAGCAGTTCCCAACATTTCCAAAGTAGCTGTATCTAAGCTCAAGCCGATTTCTTCAGAAATCATTTGTCCATCGGTAAGAATGGCAATATCTTCTAACATAGCTTTGCGACGTTCACCAAAACCGGGGGCTTTAATCGCAGCTACAGCCAATACACCACGGGCTTTATTTACAACCAATGTTTGTAAAGCATCACCGTCTACATCTTCAGCAATAATCAGTAAAGGTTGACCTAAACGGGCAACTTTTTCCAAGATAGGGATTAAATCTTGAATGCTGCTGATTTTCTTATCAACAATCAGGATGCGGGCGTTTTCAAACTCTACTGTCATCCGTTCATTGTTGGTGATAAAGTAGGGAGAAATATAACCTCTATCAACCTGCATCCCTTCCACTACTTCTAGTTCAGTGGTGAAGGATTTAGATTCTTCAACAGTAATTACACCGTCTTTAGTCACTTTCTCCATGGCCAGTGCAATCATTTGTCCAACTTCAGCATCATTACCAGCGGAAACTGTGGCAACTTGAGCGATTGCACTTCCTTCTACAGGTTTAGTAATTTTGGCAATTTCTGCTACCAGTGCTTCAACGGTTTTATCAATACCCCGTTTTAAGCTAATGGGATTTGTCCCAGCGGCTACATTTTTTAAACCTTCTTTAATCAAGGCTTGTGCTAAAACTGTGGCAGTGGTAGTTCCATCGCCAGCTACATCCTTGGTTTTCGATGCTACTTCCTGAATAAGTCTAGCACCAGTATTTTCTAGAGGATCTTCTAATTCAATTTCTTTGGCAACAGTGATACCATCGTTAACAATTTGGGGAACACCAAATTTTTTCTCTAATAGGACGTTACGACCTCTTGGACCTAAAGTTATTTTCACTGCATCTGCCAGTGCGTTAATACCTCTTTCTAAAGCCCGTCGTGATTCTTCATTAAATGCAATAATCTTAGTCATGTTTTATTTTTCTATTGCTTCCATTAGACAATTTAGCACTCACTGACCAAGAGTGCTAATCCCTTTCCCCAATTTAGATTAACAATCAAAATCCCAAAATTGATTAATATTAACAGTTGATACTTATGTTTGACCATAAAACTAATGATTATATTGGGAGCAAATGAACTTAGCGAACTCCCTTAAATCCCTTGGCATTGCTGACCCTAGCGGCTCCGGCTGGTTGGCTGTATTATTTACGTTTCTATTAGCTTTGATTGTTACCTGGCGGTTAATTCCCACAATTCGCAAATTTGCCTTAGAAGTAGGTTGGGCAGATCAACCCAACGCTCGACGATTGAATCAAGAACCTTTACCTAATGCGGGAGGTTTGGCAATCTACGCGGGTGTTATTGCGGCTTTGGTCTTAGCTAGTCTCTTGCGACCGATTGAACTGCAAGGGGTTTTAGCCCAGGTTTTAACGATTCTCCTCGGTGGTTCGATTTTAGTTCTAGTTGGCTTTATTGATGACCAATTTGGTTTACCTCCATCTGTGCGGTTATGGGCGCAAGTAACGACTGCACTTTTATTGGTTGGTAATGGGATTAGTATCAAAGTTGCTTTCGGTACACCCATTGATTCTCTCCTGTCTATGGCCTTAACGGTGCTGTGGGTGGTGGGGATCACTAATGCTATTAACCTCATGGATGGCATGGATGGTTTAGCTGGTGGCATTAGCTTTATTACTGCTATCAGTTTGTTAGGTGTTTCTGCCCAGTTTGATAATCGCGCTGCTGCTACTTTGGTTTTGGCAGCTTTGGGAGGGGCAGCACTGGGCTTTTTACGCCATAATTTTTACCCCTCACACATCATTATGGGTGATGCTGGAGCATACTTTTTTGGCTATGTTTTAGCAGCAACCAGTATTTTAGGTAAACTCCAATTAAATACAATCTATGCCCTAATACCTACAGTTTTATTTCTGCTGTTGCCAGTTATTGACACTACTCAAGTGTTTGTGCGCCGGCTCATGGCAGGAAAAAATCCTTTGAGTACACCAGGTAAAGACCACCTCCATCATCGCTTGTTAGCCTGGGGACTATCCCAACGTAATGCGGCTTTTATCCTCTGGTCAATTACTTTAGGCTGTAATTTGCTGGCTATGAAAGTCCAGGGTATGAGTTTACCAGTGATGCTGGCTACTGCTATCGGTATTATTTTGCTGTTAGGGTTTACCCTTTGGCAAAGAATGTTGAATAATCGTTAAGCTTTCCCGGTCTGAAGACGCGGGGATTTCTGAAGAGTCCATAAAAGAACTTTCGTAGGCTGACTTAAACAGCCTCTACTTACTCCATTTAAGTCAAACTTAAATATCGCAGCTACTTTTCTGATTATGTTGACCGCACCGTTGCAATCTGCATTAATTTTTGTGCCGTCCTGAGAACAGTACAAACCCCGGCTAATTCTTTTCCCTGACTCTTTCCACCCTTCGGGTTTTGCACCAAATGTAGGTAGAAAATCATTGTCTAGGAACGATGTCTTTGAGGTATAGGATTCTTCAGTTTCAACAAACTTGATACCGTATTGTTCACACAGTTGAGCAATGCGGTTTTTTAGTTTTGCAGTAGGGATTTGAACAAACTTTTGATTAGTTTTTGATCCAAGATTTATAGAGTCTTTTTGTCCAACATTCCAGCCAAAAACAACAGTACCAATTTTATGATCGCTGCAATGGTTGATTACGATTCTAGCCGCCTTATTAGTCGCATCTCTCATCTGGCGATTACGCTTTTCTGTAATCGCTGCAAGCCTGTTTGACCAAAAACCCTGCGGTTTATTTTCCTTGATTTTAGCTACAGATTTGTTATACCACTGGTTGATGCTTTTTAAATGTAGTCCGTCAACTATAAAGGATGTACCAATATTAGAAACACAAGTTAACCAATTATTTAACCCGTAGTCAATTCCTAATACTTTTGATGCGTCCACCTCGGAGCTTTTAATATCTTGTTGGTAAACAAATTCTGCATAAAAGCATCTGTTCCTTGGCAGGATACGGACTTCTCTTATTGATTTATAGTCCAGATTTGAGGGCATAGGGATATAAAAAGCGTCTATTCCAAACCACGCTTTTACCTTACTACCTAAAGGGAATCTCAATATTCCGTCCTTTAATTTTAAAGAACGCCCCGTAAAGGTTGCAATAGACATTACACTTTTACAGTAATTTGGTGGTTTAGGTTTTTGAGTTACCGTACCTTCTTTTATGCCTTTTAAAAGTCCAAAGTAAGACTTAAAAGATTCTGCAACAGTAGTTAAAATCTGTTGTGCTGTGTCCGAGTACAAAGCTTGATAATGGGCGTTTTTTTGGATAGTTCCCAATTGTTTATGCAGGTCGGCTTTACTTGGTATCTTGCCAGTTTTAAAATATAACTGACGAGAATAGTAAACACCGCAATTTGTCAGCTTTTTAGCTTCAGTACAAACATATTCCAATATGGCTTTTAAATCCTTATTCGGGCTAATTAATATCTGTTGGCAGCCGTACACAATTATTTTTACCTGTGTTATTTTCTTGACTTTTCCACTATAACTGAGTTAGATTCTATTTGTCAATAGCAACGAGAAAACAACATGAAAACCACTTTGGAGTTTAGAACAAGCAACCATTCTAAAGGCAACGCTGTAGTTCATCTAGTCTGGATTCCCAAACGAAGAAGGAAGGTTTTATCTGGAGAGATAGCCAAGCGTCTTCGACAAATAATCAATGATTTAGCTCAAGAGAAGGATTGGGACGTTTTGGCTTTAGAAGTCGCGCCAGATCATGTCCATTTGTTTGTAGAGCATCAACCGGATATAGCCATTAACCAAGTTATTAAGGCGTTTAAAGGTCGGTCATCTTATCTATTGAGAAAAGAGTTCCCGGAGTTATTAAAACTTCCTAGCCTATGGACTAACAGTTATTTTTATTCGACGGCAGGTCAGGTTTCCGCAGATACAATTAGAAGATATATAGAAGACCCGCATCATGGTTAAGAATCTTGGTTGCGAATAAATAGAGCCTCCGGCACGCTCCGCGAACGCCGTTGGCACTTCCTCCACGCATCTATTGCCAAGTGGCTTCCGTGCCTTTCGTTCTATTTGGTGAATAAGGTTTAATAGTCCCTTCAAGCCAGGGAATAAATTCCCTGTCTAAAAGCTAAAGTCGGTTAAAACCGACTATTTTAGCAAAAATAGGATAATTTTTGATTTTGAGTTAACTAGAGTGCGTTAAAACGCACTTTAGCTTTTAGACCGGAACTTAAGTTCCGGGCAGGTTTGTAAAAAATTAGAATTTTTAAACATACTCTAACCTTTCAATTGCATATTTGATGGGAATATAAGCTGTTAAAAATTGATAGTAGTATTGACATTGGTGACTACCAATTAAAAAAATATTCTAACTTGTCGCATAGATATAGGGTTTGACACTTGTAAGTATTTGTGTCAAACTTGTGCTTGTATAGTCTTTAACTAAAAAGTGTTACAAGTTGTGACACCTCCTATCGCCTTAGGGCATCATTAATACCAATAACTAATTAAATCTATGAATACCATACTCAACTCTGCCCTGACGCTGACATACAATCAACTCAGCACTTTTTCTGGTTTAGATAATTTCTGGCAGGTTTTCGATACCGCGTTTGGTACACAATACAACCGCAGCGGTGCGGAAATTCTGCGTTTACAGTGGCTATCTGGTGATTTTAGTCAAGTTCCACAAATTGAAATTCTTGATAGTAACATCCTTGGCGGTGCTAATGGGGCTTATGCTAGTAGCAATAATAAGATTTATTTATCAGCTAATTTTGTCGCAACTGCTACACCAGAAACTTTGGTTGGTACGCTGTTGGAGGAAATTGGGCATTTTGTTGATGCTCATATCAATCTCAGTGATAGTGCTGGAGATGAAGGGGCGATTTTTGCTGAGTTGGTACAGGGTGAAAGTCTTGAGTCTGGGACTTTACAGGCTTTGAAAGCAGAAGATGATCACGCAACAATTACGGTAAATGGGCAAGTTATTCAGGTAGAACAGCAGAATTTTACTGGTACGGCGGGTAATGACACGATTATAGGTACTACGGGTAATGATTTTATTTATGGTTTAGCTGGCAATGACACGATTAATACTGGATTAGGTGCTAGTGACTTTCAGCTTCTCGACTCAATGCCGCAGGTAACGCTACTTTAGACAGAGTTGATTTCTTTGGGATAAATCGGTTTCAGGTTACTGGTACAAGTCAAAATGACGATATCAATACTGCCAGTGGTAATGACACGATAAATAGTGGTGCGGGTGATGACAATATTGATGCGGGTGCGGGAAATAACACGATCAATGCTGGCGATGGTAATGACAATATCAATGCGGGGGGTATTGGCAATGACACTATTGATGGTGGTGCTGGTGTTGACAAATTAACCTTGAACTTATCGGCTCAAACTGGCAATATCGTTATTAACAATGCCACTACAGGAATTAATTTAACTGGCATTGTCACAGCAACTAACTTTGAAAACTTTACTATTACTACGGGAAGTGGTAACGATACGTTCAATCAATCAGGTTTAGTTAATAACATTATTGTTAAAAGTAAAGATGATTTCAGGACAGGGGCTGGCAATGACACGATTAATACTGGATTAGGTGCTAGTGACTTTGCCGCAGCTTCTCGACTCAATGCCGCAGGTAACGCTACTTTAGACAGAGTTGATTTCTTTGGGATAAATCGGTTTCAGGTTACTGGTACAAGTCAGAATGACAATATCAATACTGCCAGTGGCAATGACACGATTAATAGTGGTGCTGGTGATGACAATATTGATGCGGGTGCGGGAAATAACACGATTAATGCTGGTGATGGTAATGACACAATCAATGCAGGGGGGATTGGCAATGACACAATTGATGGTGGTGCTGGAGTTGACAACTTAACCTTAGACTTGTCGGCTCAAACAGGCAATATCGTTATTAACAATGCCACTACTGGGATTAATTTAACTGGCATTGTCACAGCAATTAACTTTGAGAACTTTACCATCACTACTGGTAGTGGCAACGATACGATTACTCAATCAGGATTAGTCAATAACATTGTTGTTCGCGGCAATGACACTATTAACAGTGGGGCTGGTAACGACACGATAAATACTGGATTAGGGATTGACAGTGCCAATGGGGGAGCAGGAGATGATTTACTAATTGTTAATTACTCCATAGGTGAGACTGGACGTGAGATGAGCTTGTCTACCTATGCAGGTGCAGAAGGATTTTCTGGTACAGCTTACCGACTCAATTCCGCCGGTAACGCTTACCCAGATCAACTTAGCTTCTCTGGGATTAATCGGTTTCAGATTACTGGGACAGGTGCTAATGACTATATCACTACAGGTGGTGGAAATGACACCATTAATGCGGGTGCTGGTAAAGATACTCTAATTGGTGGTTTAGGAAGTGACAAATTTGTTTACCAAAATCTCACTGATTCTCTCTTAGCTAACTTTGATGTGATTACTGACTTCAACGCCACCACAGGTAATGATTTATTCCGTGTTTCCACTGCGCGAGCCGGATTTGTGAATGTGGGAGCAGTTAATACCCTGGATGCTGCTAGTATAGGGGCAAAATTAACAGCCGCAGCCTTTGGTTCAAATTTCGCGGCTCAATTCAGTTTTGGACAAAAAACCTTTGTGGCTATTAATGATGCAACGGCAGGGTTTAATGCGGCTACTGATGCCATTATTGAAGTTACAGGATTAACAGGAATTCTGGGACTCAATAACTTTACAACTGTCTGAGTTCGGGTAAGTGCAGTGGTGTCAACTTAGGCTAGGGATACTTCGGCAAGTGTTACAGTGAGCTGGCGATGCCCTGAGCTTGTCGAAGGGTCGAACTGCTCAGTACAAGTAGCTTATTTGTTTGGCTGCAACATTCCCGCCCGGAACCTAAGTTCCGGGCTAAAAGCTAAAGTGCGTTAAAACGCACTCTGATTAACTCAAAATCAAAAATTATCCTATCTATGCCAAAATAGTCGGTTAAAACCGACTTTAGCTTTTAGACAGGGAATTTATTCCCTGGCTGGCTGCTAAACCCCTACTACTACAAATCCAAGTTTTTTGTAATTTTGCAAAAGTCCATGTCCCAACTATCCTTAGTATAACAACTGACCACTAACCACTGACAAACTACATCACCATCCCGCCATCAACGTTAAATACTTGCCCTGTGATGTAAGCAGCGGCAGGATCTGATGCTAAAAAGCGCACCATGCCGGCAATTTCTTCTGGTTTACCAAAACGCCCCAGGGGGATATATTGCAGGATGCCGTCAGCTTTAATATCACTAGTCATGTCGGTGGTAATGAAACCGGGGGCAACGGCATTGACAGTGATGCCACGGGAAGAAAGTTCTTTGGCAACGGTTTTGGTAAAGCCAATTACTCCAGCTTTGGCTGCGCTGTAGTTGGCTTGTCCAGGGTTGCCCATTTGTCCGGCGACGGAAGCGATGTTAATAATCCGCCCCGAACGTTGTTTAAGCATAATTTTACTGACTACTTTTGTACATAGAAATACACCAGTTAAGTTAAGGTCTATGACTGCTTGCCATTCTTCTAATTTCATTCTTAATAGCAGGGTGTCACGGGTAATACCTGCATTGTTGACTAAGATATCCACGCGCTGGAATTTTTCTAAGGTGGTTTTAATGAGTGTATCTACTTGATTTTCTTGAGAAACATCTGCTTGGAGGGCAATGGCTTCTCCTCCTGCTGCTGTGATTTCTGCTACTACTTCATCTGCTGCGGTGCTAGAACTAGCGTAGTTAACAACTACTTTTGCGCCTTGGGATGCTAATTGGATAGCGATCGCTCTGCCAATTCCTCTTGATGCACCTGTGACAATTGCAACCTGATCTTTTAATAAACTCACTTGATTTTCCTCAATCTGTGGAGATACCTCGCTAATTATAATTATAAGGGAAATGCCGAAAACCCTTGAAGATGTAGCTGACTAAGTCAGCTACATCTGTGCTTTAGACAAGGGATGAAGGCTAGAGGCAGGATTTATAAGTATCAATTAATTCCTGGGGCTGTTTACCTGTCAGTAAAACTAACATTGTCACAGCTAAAGCATATAAATCACTGCTGGTAGACACCACACCTGTTTGCATTTGTTCTGGTGGTGCAAATCCTATTTTTCCCAATAATGTGCCATTGATAGGAGAGGCAATTGCCCCTGTTTGGTAATATTGAGAAGCGACGGTTGCGGCTACTTGTTTAACACCTCCAAAATCAATTAACACAGGTAATTGATCACTACTACGAAGCATTAAATTATCAGGAGAAATATCACGATGAATAACACCAAGGGAGTGAATATATGCCAATACTGGTAAAATTTGCTGTAATAACTGGTAAATTTCTGCTTCTGTAAATTTTAAACCCTGTTTTTTACGACTATTTAATAAAGAATTATAAGTTTCACCATCTACATAATCTTGAACTAAAAAAAGACTTTCTTTTCCTTGTAAATTAAGGCATAATAGTTCCCGAAACCGGGGAATTTGAGGATGTTGTAATTTATAAAGAACACTTGCTTCTCGTTGAAAAAGTTCTTCTGCTTTTTGAAGAACATAACGAGTTTGTACTTGGGGAGAGAATTCTTTTAAAACACAAGCTTCTCGAAAGCGGTTAATATCTTCCGCTAAATAAGTTTTGCCAAATCCTCCTTGGCCAATTTGTCGAATAATAACATAGCGATCGCCTAAAGTTTGCCCTGGTTGAATCCCCTGATTTCCAGATGTCGGTACATTAGCAATTTTGTCTCCACATTGGAGACAAAACCTACTACCAGACGGATTTTGATGCCCTTGAGAACAATAAATATTAGTCATTGGTCAGTTGTCATTGGTCATTTGGAAGATAAATTATCGGTCATTGCCAAAAATAGTTCTCCAAATGCTTCGCCCGTACAGTTGTTAGTTGTCAGTTGTCAGTTGTTAGTTCTGACAAATTACCTATTACCCATTACCCATTACCCATTACCCATTACCCATTACTTGTTACTTATTCTCTACTTTATCAGATGCGATCGCATACCAAATTTGCAGAAAAGTTTTTTGATTTAGTTTCCCACGTTCTTGACCAGGAAACAATGGTTCAAATGTTTGATATGTATCTGCGCGTAAATCCTGGAAAGATTTATACTTACCCAATCTTCCAGCTTTAGCAAGTTGTTCCCAGCGTTGAGAATCTTGTTGACTATAACTACCTATTTTCTTTCTAGCAGTTTCACTTAAATTAGCCTTTTCTATATTATTTAACAACTGATCTGCAACATGATTCCATTGTTCCCGCAAAGCAGCATCTGCCGATTTCTCAGTTAACTGACGTTTATTTAATTCTGGTTTTTGGGTATAGAAAACTTCATTAACTGTATTATTAAAAAAATTCGCAGAAATTTCTAGTTTTTGCAGACGACTGGAAATTTGCTGAATACTGCGTTTACCATTATTCCCATTTCCAGAATTATTAATATATGGAATTTGAGGAACTTCAATTTGAGGAACTGTAATTGATGTTATCCCCTTAACTGCAAAATTTCCTAAAGCGAATACACCAGCGCCTGTTAACAAGATTCCCGTAGTCATAATAAAGCTAACAGTAAAAGGCCGCAACCATATTGGCATCGGTATTTTCTGGACAAATAATGTCGTTTTGTTGTGGACACCACTATGAAGAGTCCGAGCGCGTTTTATACCTGGTGCTACCACCTCTGTTTTTAACTTAGTAATATAAGGATGGGGATTATTGGTAGGAGTTTGCATAGTCTGTGGTGTAGATGAAAGAGATGGTAAAGGTAAATCTTTAATAACTTGTTCGGCTTTTTGATAGCGATCGCTCGGTTTATATGCCAACATCTTTTTGAAGACAGCCTCTAATTTGGGGCTAACCTTAATTTCCTGACCCCAAAACCAAACGCCATTATAGCTATCATAAAGTAAATTTGGTTCTTTCCCCGTGATCAATACTAAAGCCGTCACTGCTAGAGAATAAAAATCACTGCTTTTATAGACTTTTCCCTGAAGTAACTGTTCTTCAGGTGCGTATCCCTTTTTACCTAATAAAGTTGCATTTACAGCCAATTGTGTCCGCCAAAAACCCTGATCAGCTGGTAACTGTTTGACACCACCAAAATCAATCAACACAGGTAAATTATCACTTTGACGTAAAATCAAATTATCCGGGGAAATGTCGCGGTGAACTATATCTAGAGAATGAATATAAGTCAAAATTGGGAGAATATTGTGCAGTAAATTAATAACCTCCTCTTCACTAAAAGACTTTCCCTGACTTTGACGCTGTGTAAATAATTGGTCATAATTATCACCCTCAATATAATCTTGCACCAAAAAGAAAAAATCCTTAGTCCCAATTTTTGCCTGAAAAGAAGCGTGAAAACGTGGAATTTGGGGATGTTGGATTTTTTTCAGGACATTTGCTTCTCGTTCAAACAGTTCCTTTGCTTTTTCTAACTCCTGCGGTTTGACAATATTGGGGGCAAATTCCTTTAAAACGCAGGTTTTACGAGATTTTTGCCGATCAATCGCTAAATAACTGCGGCCAAAACCACCTTGTCCCAATATTCGCGCAATTTCATAACGATTATCAATAACTTGTCCCACACTCAAAGGTAATGCTTCACCGCAATGAGTACAAAAACGATGACTACCATTATTTATGTGTTGTTGACTGCAATATATTTGCATGGTATTGGAGGATAAATGGGAAGTTATCAATGACTACAAAAGGAGAAAGGTAATTTACGTTTTCATCAATGTTTTGCGTTCTCAATGTTTGGAAAAAACTGAATTTGCTGGTTTTCAAAACTGTAAGCTGTTACGCAGCTAAATTTGATCATCCTAATTTAGTAGGGGTAATTCATGAATTACCCCCACAGGCTAACTAACCTTTTCGACCCCCGCTAAATCCAAAATCGGTGCAATCAAATCTTCCCGCTTTACCGCCATCAGATGCACACCCTGACACAATCCTCGCGCAATTTGCACTTGTTCGGCGGCAATTTTCATGCCTTCTTCGAGAGGATGTTTTGCTTTTGCTAACCTCTCAATAATGTGTTCAGGAATATTCACACCGGGAACAGCTTTATTAATAAACTGGGCATTCTTTGCCGATTTCAACAGAAAAATTCCCGCCAGAATTGGTTTATTGTAACCTACAGCAATTTTATCCATGAACTTTTCTAATATTTCAAAATCAGTAATTAATTGACTTTGAAAAAATTGCGCCCCGGCTACTATCTTCTTTTCAAACCGACTTTGTAAACCTGACCAACTTTGAGATTGAGGATCTACCGCTGCACCGGCAAATAAATCTAATGCGCCATCAGTGAGAGGTTTCTCATTAAGATCAAAGCCCTGATTCATGTTTCTAATTAACTGCAATAACCGCACAGCTTCTAAATCAAAAACGGCTTTTGCTTGAGGATGATCTCCTGCTTTTACAGGGTCGCCAGTTAAAGCTAAAATGTTGCGGATACCCAAAGCATGAGCGCCCATTAAATCTGCTTGTAATCCAATTCTATTCCGATCGCGGCAAGCAAACTGACAAATCGGCTCAATGCCATTTTGTAATAAAATCACTGAAGCTACCAACGAAGACATCCGCATTACGGCACGGCTACCATCAGTAATATTGACAGCATGAACCCTTCCCTTAAGAGTCGCCGCCATTGAAAGCATCTGGACTGGATCTCCTCCCTTGGGAGGTGCAACTTCGGCGGTAATTAAAAATTCACCTGCAAGGGCGGCTTTACGGAAGTTATTAAAAGCACTAAAGCTATGGGTATCCGGCATAACATTATAATTTCGGTTTGCTAATAAGGTAAAACATCAGACACCTAAAAGCTTAAACCTTAAAGAGGAACAGTGAAACCCAAAACAGCTTTAACATCTGCTAAAGTTTGATTAGCGATCGCTCTGGCTTTCTCGCCACCATCTCGCAACACTGACTCCAAATAGCCTTTATCCGCCATTACCTCCTGATATTTAGTTTGAATTGGCTGTAAAGCATGAATCGCCGTTTCTGTCAATAAAGGTTTGAATTGTCCCCAACCCATATCTGCACATTCAACCGCTACCTCTTCCTTGGTTTTTCCAGCCAGTAGGGTATACAGAGTTAATAAATTATGACATTCTGGGCGTTCTGAATCATCAAAGGTTAAACCCCTCACTAAATCAGTTTTACAGCGTTTAATCTTCTTAGTAATCTCCTCTGGTGAGTCTAAAATATTAATTCGGCTCAACTCCGAAGGATCGGATTTTGACATTTTCCGGGTTCCATCTGTCAAACTCATCACCCTTGCACCTTCCTTTCTAATTAAAGGATCTGGTAATTTTAATACAGGTGCTTTTTTCGCAAATTGGTGATTAAACCTATTGACGATATCTCGCGTTAGTTCTAAATGTTGCTTTTGATCTTCACCCACTGGCACTTTATCAGCTTGATAAAGGAGAATATCCGCCGCCATGAGTACGGGATAATCTAACAAACCAACACCGACATTTTCCCCTTGTTTAACGGCTTTTTCCTTAAACTGAATCATATCTTGCAACCAGTTCAGAGGGGTAATGCAATTTAGCAACCAAGTGAGTTCACTGTGTGCGGAAACGTGGGACTGAACAAAGATGTGAGAATGCTGTAAATCAATGCCACAGGCTAAATATAATGCAGCAATCTTGTAAGTATCAGCCGCTAAAGTGGCGGGATTATGCGGTACAGTGATGGCGTGTAAATCTACCACACAAAAGAAATTTTCATACTGGTCTTGAATTTCTACCCAGTTGCGAATCGCACCTAAATAGTTACCTAAGTGTAAATTACCAGTTGGTTGAACTCCCGACAGAACGCGCTGCTTACCCATAATTATCCGTTATTTATCTCCTCTTCCCCGCTTTGTAAATGGGGCGGTTACAAGACTCATTTTAGTAGTGATTGGGGATTAGTGATGAGGTTAATGAAAAGTATCTTTTCTCTTTTCTCGACTTTTGCCAGAAGTTTATAGAATTACCCGGTAAGTGTAAAACTCAGTTATGCAACTAAATAAGTAGGATCAATTTGAAAAAAAAACAGCTAAATCTTGAATTTGGTTTGCTGTTAATTGGCGTTTACCATTAAGAATATCTAAAACTATGTCCCTATCATCTTGTGTAATATTTCTTTGATCCAAAATAGAATTAATTTGATTTCGGGTAGCAATTAATTCTTGCTCATTAGTAATTATTTGCATATAGTAGTGATTGAGAATTTTTAAACTACTTATCATTTTTCAGTTATCTTTATTCTCTTATATTATCTGTTTTGTTGCTTAAATATAAAACTAAAAAAATCTGTACCTCCAGAGAGATAAAAACCAACTGACCTAACTTTTATACTTCAGACTAAATAGGTTTTGATCAAAACACAACTCAGGGGAATATGCTTAATGAAAGCTTTATTAATCTGGCCGATAATGCCTAATTCATTCTGGTCTTATCAGGAAACCATTGATTTAGCTGGGTTACGTGCCACCAATCCCCCATTAGGTTTAATCACTGTTGCAGCGATGTTACCGAGTGATTGGGAATTCAGATTGAGCGATCGCAATGTCCGTCTAGAAACAGATGCAGATTGGGAATGGTGCGATATAGTCATCATCTCTGCAATGATTATCCAAAAACAGGATTTTGGGGACTTAATTAGAAAAGGCAAAAAGTTAGGTAAAAAAGTCGCAGTGGGGGGACCATTTGCCACATCTGTACCAGAATTTGTCCTCGAAGCAGGCGCAGATTATTTAATTTTAGATGAAGGGGAAATCACTCTTCCCATGTTTGTAGAAGCTTTAGAAAAGGGAGAAGAAAAGGGGATTTTCCGCGCCACAGAAAAACCAGATGTCACCACAACTCCCTCACCTCGGTTTGATTTATTAGATTTAGATGCTTATATAGCAATGACGGTGCAATTTTCCCGTGGTTGTCCATTCCAATGTGAATTTTGCGATATTATTACCCTTTTTGGCCGCAAACCCCGCACAAAAACACCTGAGCAAATTCTGGCGGAATTAGAAGTTTTATATAAGATGGGTTGGTGGCGTTATGTGTTTATAGTTGATGATAACTTTATTGGCAATAAACGCAATGCTAAAGTCTTTTTAAGGGCATTAATTCCCTGGATGGAAGAACGTAATTATCCTTTTGCTTTATTAACAGAAGCTTCTTTGAATTTAGCTGAAGATGATGAATTACTAGAATTGATGGTAAAAGCTGGTTTTGTCCAGGTATTCATGGGAATTGAAACCCCTGATGTAGACAGTTTAGTAGGAATTAATAAACCACAAAATACTCGTAGTTCCCTAGTTGAATCCTGCAATAAAATTACTAAAGCCGGATTACAAATTATGTCTGGTTTTATCTTAGGATTTGATGGTGAAAAACCAGGTGCAGGTAAACGGATTCAAGAGTTTGTGGAAGCAACTTGTATTCCCCAAGCTCATCTTAACTTATTGCAAGCATTACCCAATACAGCTATGTGGACTCGCTTGCAAAAAGAAGGACGGTTAAGGGATGGTTTGGGTGAATTTATGGGTTCTCAAAAAGCCTTAATGAATTTTGTTCCCACTCGGCCAATGTCGGAAATTGCGGAGGAGTTTATTGATGCTTTTTGGAATTTGTATGAACCTATGCCATACCTGAAACGGACTTTTCGCCATTTTATGATGATGGAAGGTTGGCGAGCTAAATATCAACGGACTTTAACAAAACCAGAGTTTAAATTTTTAATGTCTATTTGTTGGCGACAGGGAATGCTCCGTTCTACACGGTTTGTTTTTTGGCAGCAATTAATAACAATGGCACGGCAAAAACCTCATCTATTATATGATTATTTAATTGCTTTGGGTACAGGTGAACATTTTTTCAAGTTCCGTCATGAGGTAAAGGCAGAAATAGAATCAGAATTAGCAGAATTCCAGCAGCATGAACAGGAGCAAGAAGCCATAAATTTACAGTTAGAAACTGTGAGTTAAGTAGCTCCTTAATACCCAGATCCCCGACTTCTTAAAGAAGTCGGGGATCTATTCTGCGAGGGTCATGGTAAAATTAATTTTCCCGCTAAAATTACAAAAGTTATTTCCCCCGCTACTGTCTTTGTCCCTATGCACTGGGGTAGGCTATGGGTAGATGATGCGGAAGCTAACACTCTTACCTATTCAGAAGCTTTTAATAATTACGTTTAAGCAGAATTAAAAGCCCATGCTGTGCCATTATTACCAATTTCTGTAGAATCTACTTTTAAAAATTATCAATTTCAGTCCTCTCAATGGTAAGATCTTAACTGTATTCATAAATTAGAAATGCACAAACAATTCAACCTATAGTTAATCATCAATAGTTATGATTATTTTTTTAGATATCTAAATTGTTAAAGCATGATCATGATTATTTTTAAAGGAATTTTCTTAAACTGCAAAGTTTGTGAAAAGAGAAAATATATTATGCTTTTTGATCCTTGAGATTTATTTATAGGATTTTTGTTTTATCTTCGTAATTTCCAAATTAATTTTAATCAAGGAGGATCAAATGAGAAAATTCATTAAAAGCTTTCTAGAACTTACCAGTGATAAAAGCTTCATGCACATGATTGAAGTTATTGAGGTAATAGTTGCAAAATTACTATCTCTACTTATGGTAATAGTAATTCTTGCAACACTTGGTGATTTAGCAATATTTATTTTTAATGAAATACTTTCTCCACAAGAAGGTAGTTTTAGCAAGACATTGTTTCAAACTTTCGGTTTATTTCTCAATGTTTTAATTGCTTTAGAAATACTAGAAAATATTACTGGCTATCTCAAAAAGCAAGTTTTACAAGTTGAACTAGTTATTGTTACTTCTTTAATTGCTATTGCCAGAAAAATTATTATTCTTGACGTGAAAGTTACTGAAGGTATCGAAATTATCGGTTTAGGTATTGCGATTCTTTCTCTATCAATTAGTTATTTGATAATTCGGAGTAGTAATTCTCAAAAAGGGAATTAAATGCGGATTATTGCTATTAATCTATTATTTTTTTCAATTTTGTATTTTGAATGGGAGTAATGGTTAGAGAAGCTATGGTATATTCAGAGGTGGTGCAGCCGTGAACATGGCGAAAATTAACTCTACTAGCAGAAAATTTGATCGCGTGGCATCAGCCAGAGAATTTGTTTAGACACACTCAGTAACTCGATGACAGGCAAAAACGCAACACAGAATGCATTTCTGCGGTTGGTGTCCAGTAAGGTCGAAGTTTCCGAGTCAGCATCTCGCTACTCGTTGCTTCCTGGTAAAGAAATGGTAATTGGACGTGACCCCATCTGCCAAATTGTCTTGGATGCCATGATATACCGGATGGTATCTCGTCGTCATGCGGTAGTTCGTCCCCTTTCTTTAGTGACCAATAGCGGTTGTAGCTGGGTAATTTGTGATTTAAATAGCGCCAATGGCACTTTTTTAAATGGAGAACACTTAAAAGGATGTCAAGAATTACATTTAGGCGATCGCATTTCCCTTGGCGCTGATGGACCACAATTTATTTTTGAGTATGAAGTTATTGCTCAAAAAACGATAATTAATGTGAGTAAAGCGACAGTATTATCATCTATCAATAACCAAAGTCTGTCATCAAAGCAGGATTCTGTAAGCTTCACACAATTGTTTCCTATTATCTCTACTGGTAAGGATTTAACTCGCAAAGCCTACCTGATCCCAGGAATCCTCACGGTAGTTTTTGTGGTGTTAATGTTTGCTAGTGTGGGTCATCCTCAAGCCAATCAAGTAATTGTCGGATCTTATATCGCTTTTGCGGCTTACTACTTCGTTTATCAATTGTGTGGTAAATCTAAGCCTTGGTGGGTACTCATAGCTGCGGCACTGAGTACAATGTTAATTTTGCTGAGTCCTCTATTAGATTTATTCATCAAAGTATTCCGAGATATCTTACCTGGGACTTTAGATACTACATCTCCAGATGGTATTACCTTCACCGAATTATTCGTACGGATGTTTTTTGGGGCGGGGTTAATGGAGGAGTTGCTGAAAATACTACCAGTATTAGGGGCATATTGGATTGGAAATTCCTTACCTTCACCTTGGCGAGAACGGATTGGGGTTTGGGAACCCTTAGATGGCATTCTCCTGGGTACAGCTTCCGCTGTCGGCTTTACCTTACTAGAAACCCTTGGTCAATATGTTCCCTTAATTTCTCAAAATTCTAGTCAATCAGTGGGTTTACAGTTACTTATTCCCCGCATTTTAGGTTCTGTGGCTGGACACATGGCCTACAGTGGATACTTAGGCTATTTTGTTGGTTTGGCTGTGTTAAAACCCCTGAAAGGAAAGCAAATTCTCTCTGTGGGTTATTTGAGTGCTTCTGCACTTCACGCTTTATGGAATGCCACAGGTTCGATTAATGCTTTTTTCTTGGTGGTAGTTGGTGTTTTGTCCTATGCTTTTCTCATGGCAGCCATTCTCAAAGCCAGAGTATTATCACCAACAAGATCAAAAAACTTTGCAACCCGGTTTCTCGACCCAAAATAGCAGATAGCAGGGACAGGGAACAGAGTTAAAACTAAGTTTAAGAATCAGATTTTGAGAGATGTTGGAGGGCATAATCAGCGATCGCTAAAGTAATTTTTACTTGTTCTATTTCTGATAAATTTGCCCAATCTCGATGTTCAAAATCTCTAATTATAGATATCAATGTTTGTGGTTCACTACTTCGCATTGCATAAGCAAAAGGACGAGCTAAAACTAAGAGATCATCCATTTCCCAACTGGGTAGTAAAGCCTGGACACATTCCACTAATTTCTCACTAGCTGATTTTTCAAGAATAGAAACTTCAGCAGCTTTTTGAGCAATTGCCGTGAGTAAAACTTCAGGCATAACCGAAAAAGCATTTTGCAAAGCTGACCGAAGATAATTAACTGTATTTTTACTAATGTTGTTATTTTCAATAACAGAAACTTGATCCCAAATTATATCTAAGTTTTGGTAAAAATTATCGGCGCTGGTGATTAGTTCTGCGTCGGTGAAATCCTGCAAACCAAATTGTAGTTCTAGATGCTGAAAATAAGCTTCTGACGATTCATCAGCCAAATTCCAGGGATAAGTAGCATCTTCAGGTTCTAGTAGTGCTTCTATAAATTCTAAATCCAGATTCGATGGGACAATATTCAGAATATTTAAATCCTTATGTTGGTTTTTCATGTTCTTTTCTCTATTAATTCATTGTTCTTGTTGACAGCTACAACCTGAAGAATTGGATTTCCGTAAAGTCATGGAAATAAACATCATCACCTGTTGCCATCAATAAATTTTAATCCAGCAGGTTGCAGGTAAATCAAATTCAACCGTTTTCAATCCTGACTCTTACTGCATTCTTCTCTGATAAATTCCCAAATGTCACCTTGAGAACTGCCAAACATTAACTGCATTCCCGATGTTAAAGCCACTTCTTCCCGCAGGATTTGTTGCCAACCATTGGGGCTTAAATACCAGGTAGTCCCATAGGTAGAGAAATCCTGTAGGTAATAAGTAATCATTGATGTAGTTTCATTGAGAGTATGCCGACATAAAATTTCCGCGTGCCGTTTAGAAATGTAAAGTTCGGGGATCACAATATCATTATCTTTCGTGCGACCGATGCGGGTAACACCAGGACGTAATAACCAAGTTTTCTCTCCTCGTGACAGCGATGGCTTTGCCCGCCCTAGGCATCGCAAATAAGCTGTATTCACCGGGGTAGCTATGCCAGAAATTGCCGGATCTGGTAGTTCTGTAACTCCTTCATCTACGCCTTTAATCAGTTCTCCATCAAAATCAGGATGGAGGTAGAGAACTGGTAAAGTCCAAGCTGGTTGATTGAATTTATACAGTGTCAACAGTTCTTGTCTAGCTGCTGCTACCGCCTCATCAATTAATTTACGCGATCGCAAATTAGCAGCAAAAGTTTGAATAAAACTATAACTTTCTGCATCAGCAATTTGATCACGCATTCCTAACACCGCTGGCACACCATGACGAATTAACACTTCTGCCAAACTACTAGCAGGGATAGCTTGGTGATTAGTTGCTGCTGGTTGCGCTCCCCAACAGGCGTTAAAAACTCCCAATTTTATCCCTGTCCGCGTTAAGACTTGAGCTAATTCTATCCCATTAATTTTGAGTTCATTTCCTAAAAATAATGAGCCTCCATCTGGATCTGGTAGTCCATGTCCGGCATAAAAAAACACATTATAAATTTTAGTTTCTAACTCTTGAATTAACTCTGTCTTCGTCGGTTGCACCAATGTCTTTACTGTACAAGGTGCATAGCCAGCGGCAGTTTTGCCCACAGGACGACCTGCTAACAAGATTTTTTTCAGTAAAGATGCTTCCTGATCTAGTTGTAATTTATGATCATGTCCTAATACCAACAGAATATTTACAGCCCGGTCGGTTCGCAATTCTGGCAGAGGTTCAACTTCACGGATGGTGCGACTAAATAAAATATCCTGGGAAAGAGACATGGCTGATTGTCCGGCTTCTGGCTGCATAATTTCCCAAGGTAAAGCAATCAGATCAGGATCACGAATTTCTAACCGAAAGCGTAATTGAGTCTGTTGACCCATGGCCATCCCCCGACTCCGTTCCCAACTACTCAAAATCGCTCCATCAAATATCCATCGCCATAAATTGATGCCCAAGGATTGCATCAAACGACTACTATAGGGACTTGTATTTTGACCTTCAGCAGGTGAAATTACAGCTAAGGGTAATCCATTAACTAATGGAGATGTTGAACCGGACGTAACATCTAATAGATTATGACCAGCAAACATTTGCTGCCAATCTCGCCAAACCTGATTAAGTTCAGCGGAGAAAACACAATCACGGAGAACATAACCACTGGGATATGGTGCTTGGACTACCCAAATGGCGAAGTGATCTGTGCCAGTATTCACTAGACGGGCGATCGCTATACTCGCCGAAGGCATTGCCAAATTCGGGCTGGACATGGATTGGTAGAAACTAAACGTTCAAAACACAGATACAGATATTCTAGACAGAAGTAGCGAATTTAGTCATTAGTTAGTTGTCAGTTGTTAGTTGTCAGTTGTCAGTAGGGGCGAAGCATTTGGAAGATAAATTATCGTTGTTAGTAGGGGCGAAGCATTTGGAAGATAAATTATCGGTCATTGCCAAAAATAGTTCTCCAAATGCTTCGCCCGTACAGTTGTTAGTGGGAAAATTTATTTTGTCACCTATTCACAAGGACTAGGTTGATTTGATTGTAAAATAGAAATACCCTTCCCTAGATCTTGCAGTTCGGAAAAGTTAACTTGGACTATTTTAGAAGTTTCTAAGGCAGGATTGGATTTTTCACAGAGGCGCAAACGCAGATCTGGATTATTTCCATTATTAGGATTAGTTTTTTTCTCTATAACTTGGAAAAAACTTTCAGCGGAAAAAGGTTGGTTATTTAAAGTTATGGAACTATTAGCTTGAATCACCCAATTAGGAGAGAGATTATCTAAAGTTCTTTGTATAGTTGAAGGTGGAGGCTGACTGGAAAAAGGAGTCGGAGAAGAAATTATTATTGTTGGTGATTTGAATTGAAGTTTAAACCAATATCCCAATAAACCAGATAATAACGTTAATCCCAAAATAACAAACAACTGTAATGGTATTTGGGGAAGTTTGATAGTTTTATTTTCGGAAATAACTTGAGTTTTTTGATTATTAATAAAACTCTCACCATTGTGTGGATCATCTGATGAATATAATTCTGTGTCAGCTAAAAGATTAGAAATATCCGCTGTAATTCTTATATCTGGTTCAGAGTATTTGACATTGTAATGTATTAAGGCAATAGTAACATTATCATGTCCATTTTTAGTATTAGCAATTTCTATTAATCTTTGGGCAACATTTTCTATACTTGTTTTCCCAGAGAGGAGAGGCAATATTTCTGTTTCCCAAGATTCTTCTACTCGGTCAAAATCGCTCAAACCATCGGATGTGAGTAAGAAAACGGCATCTTCGTCAACAATAAAGCGTTGAGATGTGGGATGTAGTGAGGTACTTTTACTCATTCCCAAAGCCTGAACTAAGGAGCCAGAACCACTGTGTTGTAATGCTTCCCGGTAGAGAGCATAGCCCAAACGGACTTCACGGGACGCGACATCATCATCTAAAGTAACTTGATGACAACTATGGCGGGTAATCCAGTAGGCACGACTATCACCAACATGGGTAATATATATCTCATGGGCAATAGGTAAAGCCATGACAATAGTTGTTCCCATGCGTTGTCGTCCTTGACGATGTTCGCTATCATTACGCTGGCTGATTTTATCATTGGCGGTTGCCACTGCTCGTTCTAAATCAGAAAGTAGCATGGAAGGATCTATGTTGTCTTTGGGAACTGAAGTAAGTTCTTTTATTTGTTGCTGAATGGTTTCAATTGCTAGGTTAGAAGCCACATTACCGCCCTCATGTCCACCAATACCATCACAAACAACTGCTAGGGCGTTATGCTGGGGTGGTTTAGTGATCAAAGTGTCGGCGGCAGGGTAACAAGCATCTTCGTTGCGTGGGCGGCTGGGGCCTGAGTCTGTTTTAGTATAGATTGTGATAGTGGTTGTTTGAGATTTTTCTAATTGGCTCAATCCTTGATCTAAAACTTTGATTAATTGCTCAGATGAGTTAATTTCCCCCTGAATTAGAAATTCACATACTTGTTGAATAAATGGGGCAATATTTGGTTTGGCATTTTTGAGCAGTTTCAGCCAAAATTCTCCCAATTGGGATAATGTCGGGGGGGTTTCTCCATCAAAACGCAATTCCATTAAGCGAATTAGTACCCCTTCTACCCTTAATACATAAGAGTCTAGAAGGCTAGATGCTACTCCTTCAATGGCTAGGGGCTGCCATAAATTAGCTAATTGCCACAGCCAATGAATTTGGCGGATTGATGAAGCTGCACTCCAAACAGTATCTAAACTGCTGCATAGATTTGCTTGAGTGATGGTTGCATCAGTTATTAATGGTGGTCTTTCTAATAGTAATATTTCTGTTTTGCTCTGCCCATTACCTAAATTGAGGATTCCATAAACTTGTGGTATATGGAGACGATAGGGAATTAATTTCAGGTAAGGTCTAATTTTCTCTAAATCATCTAACTCTGGTATTTGGGGCAATAACCCAGGTTTAATATCTAAAAGTATGGATTTATTAATAACTAAATAGCGATTGCTCCCATCGCCTAAAATAGATCCGGGATCACCAAAGTTGAAATCATTGCCCACAGCCCACAAATAACGCTTAGGCAAAGGAGTGGAACACTGCTGGCAAAATTTGTGGGTGAGGGGATTAGCAGATTGACAATATTCATTTGGGCAGCAGAGCGTTACCGGATCATTTTCCATAGTTTTCCCACCGATCAACAATTGGCATTTTTTTCCAGAGTATTTCGTGTCATTAGTTGCTACCGCACATATTTTTGGCAACCCACAGGCTCATCATAACTTTTATTGTTATGGGAATATGTAGCAATAGCAGAACTAATTCTCCACCTGTCATTAAAACTTGACATAGCTGGCGAATATAATTCGCCAAGGCTAGTAGTCTGTCAATCCAAAAATGACGGGTAAAGAAAGGCAAGCAGGGGGAGAAGAGGGGCAGGGGGAGTAGGGGAGGGAAAAACAAGCAGAAGTTTTTTCCGATCATTACCCGTCAAAATAAATTTGACGAACTACTAGGTAGATATGTATTCCGGTTATTGATTATTACTTACGGCAATTTGGGGTAATCCCATACTGTAGTTAGTAACCCGACTGGAGAGATTATAGCTAATTTCGCCTTTTTGAAGAAGCGATCGCAAATAATGCTCTAAGTCTGAACCAATACGGCGTAAGTTATAATCTGTTAGATCCGCGCCACTAGACGCTTCTACCAATTGATCAAACTGACGATAAACTTTTTGCAGAGCATCTTCGTTCCAGTTAAATTCGTTATCTGGATCAATATCTAGTGTCAAAACTTGATTACTCGGAATCAGTTCATCTTTGTCCATTTCCGCCGCAAAAATGCGAACATGGCGGGTTGTGGACTTGAGCAGCATCAGGTTATCCATAAATTTGGGTGTAAGAATTTAGCTGAATTACACTGCAATTATTTTAACTGCTATGTTTGAGCTTACAGCAAAAATGACGGCGAAAGTCTAAAATTAGGACAGATGGGCGCAGTCAGAAGCAGGACTGGTGTTTGGGCTGTGATTTTAAGTTCGGATCTCATTTACCCGGAATGTGCCATATTTTTCTAAATTGATTCCGTCTCATGTATGTGATTATTCACAAAAAATTTTCTGATTTTTTGACTGATTCTGATTTTTTCTGACGTAAATGTACTCATCTTGTAGTGACTTCACTAGATTTTCTTCCAGTTAGTCAATTTTCCTACAGTTATAAATTGCATTTATCAAAGGAGCATCTTCAGTACAAATGCTTAATTTTTCTCGTCCGAGAAAAGTAAAAAAAATAATATTTCTTGACGTTTTTAACAAGTTGATGTAAAAACCTTTAACAAGGTCTAATCAGTTCTTTACAAAAACTTCATGGTATGACATCTCAGAAATTGAATAATAGTTTATGGCTCGGATATGCCATAAATAGGAAAGAAACACCAAAAAATAGTAGAATCTAACTAAAAAAACAGGGGGAGTAAAATAAGATGCCAGTTTTATGGATGAGAAAAAATTCTGATCTTGAAAAACTTTGGATTCACAAAAGTACAAAGAAAGTATAAGAAATTTTTCTGAAGATTTAGAACCCTACCCGGCCCGGATGACCACTAACTAAAGGAATCCTCAAAACTATGAACTCCAAAGCATTACCACGCCAAATAAATAATCCAGAAGTAGGTGTTTATGAGTGTGAAATTCACCTCAAATTCCGCCTGATTGAGGAAAAGAGTCTATTAGGTGATCGTGAGCAACTGTTACAAGTATTACTAGAGGCTTTAACTGAAGGATCTGATGATTTTTTAGAAACCTTACAAGCATCTGTAAAAGCTCAGGAGATTTCGGAGTTTAAAGCCTCCCCACAAATGCGTCGCCAAATGATGCGTTTACGCAATTTCGCTGATACTATTCAATAGTTGTTGGTGTAATTTTTGATAGTGACCAGTCTAATTCAGATTTTTCAATATTGAGTTGGAAAAGTTAGCCTTTACCTGTTTTTCTTAATCATGAGTTCGCTTGTAAACGTAAAATTACGTCTACAATATTTGCGTCTCAATGCTGCCAAGCTAGGAAAATTACAAGTAAAAATGTCTGACATTGTGTTACTATCTCAGCAGCAAAATTATCCAGGTGCACTTTACCATTTTTTTACCAAGTAACTCTCATCACAAGTAGAGTAGTTTACTTTGCTAGACCATGTTCTAAAGCAAAACGAACCAACTCTGTGCGGCTATTAGTACCAGTTTTACTAAATAGACGACTCACATATTTTTCGACATTGCGGACGCTGGTTTCCAAGCGACGGGCAATTTCTTTATTCATTAATCCTTCTGCTACCAAATTTAAAACACTTTGCTCTCTAGGAGTCAAATCTATTTTAAACGGGGCTGGCGTTTGGGATATGGCACTCCGATGAGTTAATAGTATTCTAATTTGAGCGATTTGATTAGCCAAATCGGCAAGATTTGGAGTTTCGCTGTTTTCCCCGGTTGAGGGAGTTTGGGCGCTGCGACGCGCTAGTAAGTTTTCAACTATGGCGACTAATTCATCAGGATCGAATGGTTTGGGTAAATACGCATCAACACCTGCATGATAGCCTTGAATGCGATCGCCTGTCATCCCTTTAGCAGTTAAAAATACCACTGGTAGAGCCTGAAAACGGGGGTCATCTCGCATTTGCTTGAGGAACTGATAGCCATCCACCTGGGGCATCATAATATCAGAAATGACCAAATCAGCGGTGTTTGCTTGCATCCAGTCCCAACCTTCACGGGCATTACTGGCAGTTTGAACCCTAAAACCGCTTTCTTGTAAGTATTCTTTGACGGCTTCCCGCAATCCCGGTTCGTCATCTACCAGTAACAATTGTGCTGACATTGAAAATTCCTATTAGGTGTACCTTAATCTAATCTAGCGAAATTTGGTGAGTATTGACTACTAGGGCAGAGGAAATCCATTAATTCATCCGTCTTTATCTGCGTTTATCTGCGTTTATCTGCGGTCAATAATTCTTAAAATCTGATTCTATTCTCATCCTAAATTGGTATTATATATCGCATAAAAACCCAATGGTAAATTATTAAAAGTCAACAATAAATATGATTAAAGAAATAGGTAAAGTTTACCTTGTTGGTGCAGGACCTGGAGATGTAGAATACTTAACCGTTAAAGCCTATCGGCTGTTAGCATCTGCTCAGGTGTTGGTGTACGATGCTTTAGTTGATAGTCAATTATTAGATTGTGTCCCTGTTGATTGCTTAAAAATAGATGTTGGTAAACGTGGAGGTAAACCTAGCACTTCCCAAAATGAAATCAACGATTTATTGGTAAAATATTGTTTAGAAAAGAAACAAGTTATTCGACTAAAATCGGGAGATCCTCTGATATTTGGGCGCTGTATTTTAGAAATTGCAGCTTTAAAAAATGCAGGTTGTGAATTTGAAATCATTCCGGGAATTTCTTCCGCATTAGCAGCACCATTATTAGCCGGAATTCCGCTTACAGATAACCTTCTTAGTCGTTGTTTTGCAGTTTGTACAGCCCATGAACCAGAAGCTTTAAACTGGGAAGCATTAGCAAGCTTAGAAACCTTAGTAATTTTGATGGGGGGAAAAAATTTACCAGAAATAATCCATCAACTGATAAAATATAGAAAACCTCATGCTACGCCGATTGCTATTATCCGTTGGGCTGGAACACCTAGTCAAGAAGTCTGGACAGGAGAACTGGGAAATATTCTCGAACAAACCGCTGGTTTATCTCTCTCTCCCGCAGTTATAGTCATTGGTGAAGTTGTGCGATTACGGGATTACCTATAATATGAAAAATCTCTTCTTTGCGTCTTTGCTCCTTTGTGCCTTTGCGCGAAACCAAAAATTATTAAGTGAATGTCAACCGTGAATTACAATCTTTCTCCTTTAACTGAGAAAACCATTTTAGTTACCCGTTCTGTGGGACAATCAAATCAATTTAGCGATCGCTTGACCTCCGCAGGTGCTAATGTGATAGAAATGCCAGCTTTAGAAATTGGACCCCCTAGCAGTTGGGACGCTTTAGATCAGGCAATTTCACATTTATCAACTTTTAATTGGTTAATTCTCACTTCTAGTAATGGTGTGGAATACTTTTTTGAGAGATTAGAAAAATCCGGTCAAGATAAAAATGCTTTAGCTGGTGTAAAAATTGCCGTTGTTGGGGAAAAAACAGCCCAAAGTTTACAAAAACAAAATATCCAAGCTGACTTTATTCCTCCTAACTTTGTGGCTGATTCCTTAGTGGAAAACTTTCCCGAATCACTAATAGGTAAAAAGATATTATTTCCTAGAGTTGAAAGTGGTGGAAGAGAAGTATTAGTGAAAGAATTAACAGCCAAAGGTGCAGAAGTAATTGAAGTTCCCGCTTATGAATCTTGCTGTCCTCAAGGTATCCCTCCTGCGGCTGAATATGCTTTAGTTAATAATACTGTAGATATTATTACCTTTGCCAGTTCTAAAACAGTGCTATTCTTCTCGCAATTAACAGCGCATATATTTACCTACAATCCCGAAAATTTAGCCAGAGTTTGCATAGCTTCCATTGGTCCCCAAACTTCAAAAACTTGTCAAACTGTATTTGGGAGAGTAGATATTGAAGCAGAAGAATATACCTTAGAAGGTTTAACAAATGCCATAATTAAATGGACAAATCATAGCTGAATTTTCTAATGACTAATACCAACCTTATGTGAGGTGGCACAGAATCATGAAATCCATTAATTCATCCCTCTTTATCTGCGTTTATTTGCGTTTATCTGCGTTCAATAAATCTTAAAATCTGATTCTATGAAGATTCATCTTAATTTAGTATTATAACCAATGACTAAAAACTTAATTGGTTTAACTGGTGGAATTGCGACAGGTAAAAGTACAGTTGCTAATTATTTAGCGACAACTTACAACTTACCGATTTTAGATGCAGATATTTATGCGAGAGATGCAGTATCTTTAGGTTCTCCTATTTTGTCACAAATTGCCGAAAAATATGGTACAGAAATCATATTAAGTGATGGTAATTTAAATAGATCCAAATTAGGAGAAATCATTTTTCATCAACCGGAAGAACGTTATTGGGTAGAAAGGGTAATTCATCCTTATGTGAGAAGTTGTTTTGCTAAAGCTATTAATGAATCATCTGCAAATACTTTAATTTTAGTGATTCCCTTATTATTTGAAGCTAATTTAGAAAATCTAGTTAATCAAATTTGGGTAGTATCTTGTTCTCCACAACAGCAACAACAGCGATTAATAGAACGCAATAATTTAACAGCGGAACAAGCAGCAGCGAGAATTAATAGTCAATTACCTATTGCGGAAAAAATCGCTCGTGCTGATGTGGTTTTAGATAATTCTGGTAATTTAGAATCGCTTTTACAACAAATAGATAAAGTTTTGTTGCAAAGTTCCCTTCTTCTGTAAATGCTACTTGGTGGTATTTTTACTTCTCTTATCATAATTTCTCCATTGATTGAATTAATAATTGATAATTAAGCAGTTGGTTTTTGCTGAACTTGCGATAATTTAACCCAGAGAAATGGGAAGAAGATAATGCAAATTAATCCCCCTATTGCTAAAGGATGTTTTGCTAACCATTCTAATGTTCTATCTAGTAGGCGTGATTCTCTAGTTTTTTTCAGATGATCAAGAGAGTGATTTATAGAGGCTATATTAGACTCTAATTTTTTATTATGAGTTGCGTTTAGGACTGGCATTGCTTTTTCTAAATCTTTGCTGGATTCTAAATTTTTATCCTGAGTATTTTTGAATGATTGAAGTGCTTTTTCTAAGTCTGATATAGCTTGATCTAAATCTGCAATAGGCATGGTGACAGCTTTGTTTTCAAAGTTTTGACTGATTACCTTGAAAGCGTCAGTGGCTTTTTCAAGAGCGTATTCTTGATTGTATTTACCCTTGTCCTTTAATCCTTCTATCAAAAGAGGAATAACTGCTTTGCTTTCTCCACCTATACTGCCCAGTCCAGCCGCAGCAAAGTAGCGAACACCGACATCTTTGTCGTTCAAAGCTGTGATTAAATCGGGAACAGCAGTTTTCGCGTCCTCTCCTATACTCCCCAAGGCATCAACAGCGCTCATGCGAACCCAGCTATTATTATCTTTCAAAGCTTCAATCAAGGCCGGGACAACAGCTTTCTCTTCCTTTCCTATTTGCGATAAAGCATCAATAGCACGGCAACGAAGTATGATATTGTTGCCTTTCAAAGCTTCAATCAAGGCAGGGACAGCAGCTTTCGCGTCCTCTCCTATACTCCCCAACGCATTAGCAGCACTTATGGAAACATAGCCATCGTTATCCTTCAAAGCTTCTATCAAGGCAGGGACAGCAGTTTTCGCTTCCGCTCCTATCCTTCCCAAAGCCTCAGCAGCATGCTTGCGAACTATGGCATCGTTGCCTTTCAAAGCTTCAATCAAGGCAGGGACAGCTTCCGCTCCTATCTTTTCCAAGGCGATAGCAGCTCTGAAGCGAAAGTATTTATCATTTTTCAAAACTTCTATCAAATAGGGAACAGCAGCTTTCGCTTTCTTTCCTATTTTCTCTAAAGCAAGAATAGCACGGTCGCGACCATCTTTGTCCTTTAAAGCTTCTATCCAGAAAGGAACAACCTCTTCCACTCTTTCTCCTATCTTTCCCAAGACGATAGCAGCCCTGAGGCGAAAGTATTTATCATTTTTCAAAGCTTCTATCAAAACAGGAACAGCAGCTTTTGCTTCCGGTCCTATTTCCCCCAACGCATTAATAGCACGAGAGCGAACGTCTTTATCATTATCCTTCAACGCTCCTATCAAAGTAGGAACAGCAGTTTTCGCTTCTACTCCTATATTACCCAACGCATCAATAGCACGAGAGCGAACGTATTTATCATTATCCTTCAAAGCTTCTATAAAGGAAGGAATAACAAATTTCGCTTCCGCGCCTATGTCACTCAACGCATCAATAGCACTCCAGCGAACAAGGCTATCATTGTCTTTTAAAGCTTCAATCAAAACGGGAACAGCAGTTTTCGCTTCCGCTCCTATCTTCCCCAAAGCTTCAGCGGCACCCATGCGAAGGATTGGATCTTTGTTTTTCAAAGTTGCCATTAAGGCTGGAACAGCTTCTGCTCCTATCTTCCCCAGAGCATCAGCAGCATAGTAGTTAACCTGTCCATTCCTGTCTTTTAACTGTTGAATATAGGTAGAAATTTCTGCTTCTTTGCTGGTTTGCGCCCATGCTTTATTTATCGTTACTACAGACAACCATAAGCAAGAGAAAGAAATGGCACTTACAGCTAATAATCTCGTCAACTTTCTCTTGCTCATTATTCCCCCTCACTGTAGCAATTTTTAACTCAGATGCTTTTCTTAGCTTACCTGCTTTGCATGAAATTTTTACAGTTTATTAGACCATTTGGGTGAAATTTCTGACAAAAGCTGGAATCAGACTGGCAGAAACCTGTGGGGCTGGACAACTGCGCCGGTTACAATGTTCTTAGGCTATTGAACAAGCAATTATTACCACTTATCAAGTCCAAAATGAAGTTTCTGCTGTGAGCGATTCCTAGGTCGTGCTTCGCGATCGCACTATTCAATTATCCTCATAACATTGGGAAGTGCTGTAACTCCAGTATTGATCAGGAAAATCCAAACTCTTAAACTTTGCGTCTTTGCTCCTTAGCGTCTACCCTGCGGGATCTCTAAGAGAGATTGCGCGAAAATAAATTCTCAACGCAAACAACGAATTGCTTCTAATAAACCTCTGGCTTTATTGAGAGTTTCCTCATATTCCTTTTCTGGGTCAGAATCAGCCACCAAACCTGCACCAGCTTGGACTGTAACTGTCTGATTATGTAATACCATAGTTCTGATAGCGATCGCACTATTCAATTGTCCTTCAAAATCATAATATCCATACACACCCGAATACACACCCCGGCGACTTGGTTCTAACTCATTAATAATTTCCATAGCGCGGATTTTAGGCGCACCGCTGACAGTCCCCGCCGGAAAGCACGCTTTGAGTAAATCCCATGCAGTTTTACCCGGTGCTAACTTACCTACCACGTTACTAACAATGTGCATAACATGAGAGTAGCGTTCAACGATCATTAATTCATCAACCTTCACACTACCACTGCTGCACACCCGCCCTAAATCATTGCGTCCTAAATCAACTAACATGACGTGTTCGGCGATTTCTTTGGGGTCTTGAAGTAAATCAGCGGCTAAAGCTGCATCTTCCTTTGTAGTTTTCCCTCTGGGTCTAGTTCCCGCAATGGGACGGACTGTGGCGATAATTTCCCCTTCATCATTGCATTCGGCTTTGACCATGACTTCGGGACTAGAACCGATAATTTGCCAGTCTTGGAAGTTAAAATAAGCCATGTAAGGCGAAGGATTGATTTGCCGCAAAGAACGGTATAAAGCGAAGGGATTGCCTGTATATTCTGTGGACAAGCGTTGAGAAATAACGACTTGAAAAATATCACCAGCTTTGATATGTGCTTTAGCTTTTTCTACACTAGCGCAAAATTCGGGACGGGTAAAGTTGCTGGTATAGTCCTCTATGCCCGCTTTAGGCTTGTTTCCGGGGGCTGTCCAAGATATTCTGGTGTTTTCTGGTGCTAGGGGCAAAGATAGCTTCCTAACCATTTCCTGAATGCGATCGCTCGCCTTTTGATATGCTACCTCTAACCCGGCTGGATCACGTAAATCTGCGTAGGCGATCGCCCAAATCTTCCGTTTTACCTGGTCAAAAACTAATAATTGGTCTACCTGCATCCATAATCCATCAGGAATATTGCGCTCATCTTGAGCATGAATTGGTACACGCGGCTCAATCCAATTAATTAATTCATAACCCCAAAACCCAAATAAACCACCAATTCCTGAAGGTAATTCTGGTAATTTTACTGGGTGATAAGGCGCTAAACATTCAGATAAAATTGTAAACGGATCACCTATAAAAACCTGTTGATCACCATTTCGATGGGTTTGGGTTGTTTTATCACCCCTAGCTTCCAATATCCACAAAGGATCACAGCCTAATAAACTATAACGCCCTACAGTTTCCCCACCTTCCACCGATTCCAGCAAAAAGCTGTAAGGTTGATCTGCACAAACTTTATACCAAGCGGATACAGGTGTATCCAGGTCGGCTATCCATTCCTGATACACTGGCACAAAATTACCTTGGACAGCAAGCTGTTGAAACTGGTCGAAATCGGGGAAAATCATAAATAATTAAAAATTGACAATTAAAAATTAAAAATTAACAACGAGCTTTTAGTCATGGGTAAGGGGGCAAAATTTTTCTTTTTTCCCTATTACCCATTACCCACTACATAACGATTAGTTGACAACGGCGTAAATCAACCAACAATTAAAAATCACACAAAAAGCTAGTTATTTCTGCTTTTTTAATTTTTAATTGTTAATTTTTAATTCCGCCCTGCGGTACTAAGCGTCGTGAGTAGCTTTACCGCTGAATTTGATTTGTGCAGGGTTGGGGTTTTGACCGATTCTGCGGGGTACGTGACGCACCATAGAACGTCCAGCATTTACTTTTTCAGGGAAAACGCCATCAGCAGGGTGAATCATGGTAGTTTCGCCGCCGGGGAGAATGCGGTAAACTTTGTAATCGGTAATTTTGAATTTGCGAAGTTGCGCGCCTAAAGCAATACCGTACTCTTTGCGAGCAATGTAAAGTAGGTTTTCGCCTTTTACCATTTTAGCAGCGCCACCTGTGGGCATTTCAAAGACTTGCTCTTTGGGACTAGTCCAGGTGATAGCGTACTTTTCTTCTACATCAGCTTTTGTGAGTAGTCCGCCAGTGCTGCCACCAAAGATTGGGGTTTTTCCAGTCAAAGTTGCCATAAACTGTCTCTTGTAGGTTTTTACGGCATACTAACATTGGAACTGGATTTATGTTGCGATCGCGTTATAGACTGTAACAGTTTTTAGTAATTAGTTGGTGGTTAGTTGTCAGTTGTCCGTTGTTAGTTGTCAGTAGGGGCGAAGCATTTGGAAGATAAATTATCGGTCATTGCCAAAAATAGTTGTCCAAATGCTTCGCCCGTACAGTTGTTAGTTGTTAGTAGCGGCGAAGCATTTGGAAGATAAATTATCGGTCATTGCCAAAAATAGTTGTCCAAATGCTTCGCCCGTACAGTTGTTAGTTGTTAGTAGGGGCGAAGCATTTGGAAGATAAATTATCGGTCATTGCCAAAAATAGTTCCCCAAATGCTTCGCCCGTACAGTTGTCAGT
>NZ_LJOQ01000066.1:0-21976 GCF_001672255.1 Anabaena sp. AL09 | reverse complement strand
GTTCTGCTATGGTATCAGCTAGATTTTCTGGATTTTTAAAGGTTAATTGTTGAATTTGATGATGTATTGGTAGAAGTTGGTTGAGAAAATCAATGAGTAGATCTTTACTGCCTTCCTCACCGAACAGTTTCTTAAAACCGAAATCTGTATAAGGATTAAAGTATTTTGCGGACATAACTACTCCTCCAAGATTATTTTAATGAAATACTCGCTGAATAACTATGTATTTAGAAAAAGTATCTATAAGGCGTTGGCATACCTAAGCTGATACCACCTGCCAGAATGTCGAATATAGTCCATTTTGTGCAAGCAAATCTGAATGAGAACCTGAAGCAACTATGCCCCCGTTTTCCAGTACAAAAATCACATCTGCACGTAAAGCTTGAGTCAAGCGGTGAGTAATGACAATGATTGTACGTTCTTTGGCAATTTGCTCAATGGTAGTGAGAATTTCCGCTTCTGTGACAGGATCTAAAGCTGATGTAGCTTCATCAAGAATCAAAATTGCCGGATTTCTCACCAATACCCTAGCTAAAGCGATTCTTTGCCGTTGTCCCCCTGATAATTGTCCGCCGCGATCGCCTACTGTTGTATTATAACCTTGAGGTAAAGATAAGATAAAATCGTGGATTTCTGCGGCTTTAGCTGCGGTTTCTATTCGCTTATCAGTGGCTTTTAAATTACCCATACGGATATTTTCCCGCACTGAACAATTAAATAAAATCACATCTTGAGAAACCAGTCCAATTTGCGAACGGAGAGATTTTACAGTTACCTGACTTAAATCCACACCATCAAATAAGATTTTCCCCTCTTGAGGATCATAAAATCGCGTCAACAGATTAACAATTGTACTTTTACCCGCACCACTAGCGCCAACAAAGACGGCAAAATCACCTTGGCGAATTTTTAAAGACAGATTTTCAATTCCTCTGCCATTTTCACTGTATTTAAACGACACATTATCAAAATAAATTGACTGCTCAAAAGGCTGTAAATCTACTGCTTCTGGCACATCTTGAATTGTAGGAACTTCTTCTAAAATCTCCTGAATGCGTTGCATTCCTGCCGCACCATTGACTAAATGAGGTAGTCCCCAGCTAAAATAATTAATAGTAGAATTTAATCCGATCAATAACACCTGATTAGCAACTAATGTTCCCAATGAAATCCAATGCCAATATGTCATGATTGCGCTAATACCCAAAATCGTTATCTGCACTAAGATAAAAGTAATTTCAGGAATTCTCTGCACTAAGTAAGATAAAAATTTGGACTTGATATATACTTGCTGCAATTCTCCTAATTGGCTAGTAAAATCGGCTGACATTCTTTTTTCTAACCCAAATATTTTAATTACAGGTTGAGAAAGAATATTTTCCTCTATGACACTAGCAATATATCCTTCCTTGTCTCTGAGTTCATAACCTACCTCAGTCGCAAAACGGATAATTATAGAGGGTGCAAAACCACAAATAATTAAACCCACAGAACTCAAAATAGCTAATCTCCAATTGAGATAAAATAAATAAATACCTGAAAAAATCATATTACTAATATTTAGAAATATGACAGTCATGCCCTGAATAATGCCGTACTCAACCTTTTCCGCATCAGTCATAAACCGATTAACAAGATTACCCGCTGAATTTCTGCCGAAAAAATCCATTGACAAGTTTTGAATATGAGCAAACAAATCCTCACGTAGTTTATTAAGAATGAGAATACTCAAACGGGCATCAAAATAATCAATTAGCAAAATAATGATACTTAAGAAAATTGCTCCCACACTAAGAAATGACAAAATAAGAATTAGCAAATCATAATTCTGGGGAATAATTGTCTGATCAATAATGAATTTAAAACTTATACCAATTCCGGCGTTAAATGCTGCCTCAAATATCCGACCAACAATCAGAAACAACGCTATCCATTTGTAAGGATAAATATATTTACTGACTGTTTTTATAAAACCAGTAATATTCATTTTATTTTCTTAAAAAGATTTTTTTCAAATTACCTGATGTCTATTCAATACTGCTTATCCACATTGATATCTTTGCCATGCTGCATTAACTATAGTGCTAATAATTTCTGTATATGTTACACCTGCCAAACGCCCCATAATGGGCAAATCTGAATAGATATGATCCAGTCCTGGTAAAGGGTTAATTTCCAAAAACTGCAATACTCCATGAGCATCACAACGCAAATCTACACGGGCAGCATCACGAGAACCAAAGATATGATAAACTTCCAGTGCTAGTTTTTGTGCTTCTATCGCTAGTGGTTCAGAACTTATCAATAATTGATAGGCTATTCTGTCTAAATATTCCTTTTTATTCAAAGTTGTATAGGCCGATGTTTCAGCTTGGTCTGTAAAAATTACTTCCATCACTCCGACTACTTTAGCATTACTAGCATTACCAATAATTCCTACTGTCACTTCTCGACCAGGGAGGAAAGTTTCTACAAGAATAGGCTGTTGAAATTGGCTGTATAATGCTTGGTAAGTTGTCACTAATTTCGCCTTTTCTTTAACTAAAGATTGCCCAGTTATGCCTTTAGAACTACCCTCCGCTAAAGGTTTAAAAAAAAGTGGCATAGGTAAGGAAATATTAGCGGCTTCTGCGATGTCATTAACTACTATAAAAGGGGCTGTAGGTAAACCGCGATCGTGTACTATTCTTTTCGCCAATGCTTTATCTAAGGTCAAGGCACAGGTGAGAGGATCAGAAAATGTGTAAGGCTGGTCAAATAACTCACAAACTGCGGGAACTTGCGCTTCACGGGAACGGCCTTTTATTCCTTCAGCTATATTGAATATCAAATCCCAGCGTTTCCCATTTGCTAACCTCCGCACCAATTCTCTACCATTACCAATGGGTTCTACTTGATGACCTAAATTACCAAGGGCATTTTCCAACCCAATGATTGTTTCTTCATCATCAAATTCCATCACTTCAGTAGTGCTGAAACCAGCCTGAATATATTCTGTCTTCAAGTCATAACATAGACCAATAAATAACCCCATAAATCTCCGTCATTAAGTTTTCATTCTTAACTTTAATATCCAACTCAGACTTATTAATTGATAGAATATCCAATTATTCAATCTTTACTAAAGTTGGAGATATTTCTTCAACGACATCAAACCATATAGGAGATTGATTCTCACGGGAACCATTATAGTTAGCAGTAATTTCTTCTCCCACTTCTATATTTCGGTAGGCAATTAGCTCTACCTCACCTTCAACAAATTTCTTGACATAATAAGTATTGGGATTGTAAGAATGATTAATTAGGGATGCTAAACCCAGAGCGATCACCGCGGCTTTATTTTCCCAATCATAGTAATAGTTACCGAGAACTGTTTTATCAATTAATTCTACTTCTTCTGCGGGTATAATAACAACTGGTGCTGTCTGAATTATCTCTCCTTTCAAAAAGCACTTCTGTGCGAAAACTCCCCGACCTTTTAGGTTTGTATTGCCCACAATCAACATTTTAACGGTTCTCCTATGATTCCTAATTAATTGGATCTATATAACTAAAAGTCTTACCTTCCCAATTCTGCAATAATCCTTGACCATTCTCGTAAGTAATTAAAGTCTCCGGTTGAATAGGTACTTTACCACCACCACCAGGGGCATCAATTACGTAAGTTGGGACAGCATAGCCTGTAGTATGACCACGCAATTTAGATATTAAATTCAACCCAGTTTGAATACTTGTACGTAAATGTGCAGTCCCCACTACTGGGTCACATTGATAAAGATAATATGGGCGTACACGCAATTTTAGAAGACCATGAAACAAATTCTTCAAGGCTTGTTCTGAATCATTTACACCTTTGAGCAATACAGTTTGACAACCTAAAGGAATCCCACCATCAGCTAGTAAATCACAAGCTTGGGCTACTTCCGGCGTTAATTCCCGCACATGACAAAAATGTACAGATAGCCATACGCGATGTTTACGCAGTATAGTTACTAGTTCTGGGGTAATTCTCTGTGGTAAAAAACAGGGAACACGAGAACCAATTCGCACAAATTCAATATGAGCAATCCCCCGTAAACGTCCCAGTAAATTGTCTAAGACTTCATTGGACATCAGTAGAGGATCACCACCAGAAATTAACACATCACGAACTTCTGTGTGTTCTTCCAGGTAGGCAATAATCGCATCTAACCGCCGCTTAATGGGATTCATTTCCCCTTGACTAACCAAGCGGGAACGAGTGCAGTAGCGACAATAAGCAGCACAACTATCTAAAGCCAATAATAACACCCGGTCAGGATAACGGTGGACTAAGCCCGGAACAGGACTGTCATCATCCTCTCCACAAGGGTCTACCATATCCGTAGGACTGACGATGATTTCCTCTTGTTTTGGTATTACTTGTATCCGTAATGGACAACTTGCATTTTCAGGATCAAACAAAGACGCAAAGTAAGGTGTAACCGCCACAGCAAATTTATCTGTTGCTATCATTAAACCTTCAGCCTCTGCTGAAGTCAGTCTTAGTAACTTTTCAAAGTGTTCTAATTTAGTTAACCGATGTCGCATTTGCCACTGCCAATCTTGCCAGTTTTCTTCACTGTAGGTAGATCCCACAATTTCACAGATTTTTTGACGCTGAATACTGGTTGCTAAAGACTGATCTAAAACTGGATTGCTGATCATGATGCAAACTGATTTCTGTTCATTCTGAATTGTATATGTCTATGGGTAGATTGACAACGCAAATCAAAATGAGAATTGCTGAAGTTTGGACAATCAAAATCGCTACAATAGCTACCACAGCTAGATTTATTCCCATTTAATTTTGAAAATTCAGGCAATTAGGATAGCTATTGCTATTTACCTTCCGCCTATTGCACTAAAATTAGTAGACACCTAGCTGAGTTGTACAAACTTTTGAAATTAGGAGTGCATACGTGCCAACACTTGCTAAATACTTGCTGGTTGGATCAGTTGAAGCTTACAGTGGCAAATCTGCAACAGTTTTAGGTTTGTCTCATCAGCTAAAACAAAAAGGTTTGGACATTGCTTATGGCAAACCTTTGGGTAATTTTGTCAAGACATCTGCGGGAACAGTAGTTGAAGAAGATGTCCAGTTCATTACTCATAACCTTAACCTGCCAGACAACCGCATTGCTCCCACTTTATTATCTTTGGATGAAATTACTGTCCAGAAACGCTTACAGGGAGAAGATACAACTAACTATCAAGAGTCACTAGTACAAAAGTATTCACAAATACCAAAGAGTAATTTGGTAATCTTAGAAGGGCCTGCTAACTTATCAGAAGGAAATTTATTTGGATTATCCTTACTGGAATTAGCAGAAAAATTAGATGCTCCTGTACTGTTAATTAGCCGTTATCAATCACTAACTTCTGTTGAGGCCTTATTATTTGCTAAACAGCAATTAGGCAAACGGTTAATGGGTGTGGTAATTAATGAAGTACCTCACGAAAAATTAGAGTTAGTTAACACACTCTTACGCCCATTCTTGGAAAAACAGGATATTCCTATACTGGCAACATTACCCAAAAGCGATATCCTCCGCAGTGTCAGCGTTGGGGAATTAGTCAAGCAGTTAAACGCGGAAGTTCTTTGTCGGAGCGATCGCCTAGATTTATTAGTCGAAAGTCTAGCAATTGGGGCGATGAATGTCAATTCCGCCGTCAAATACTTCCGCAAACGCCAGAATATGGCAGTAGTGACAGGAGGCGATCGCGTTGAAATTCAACAAGCAGCCTTAGAAACATCTACTCAATGCCTCATCCTGACTGGACAACTACCACCCCCTGCCTTTATCCTCAACCGCGCTGAAGAGTTAGAAATCCCGATTTTATCCGTGGATTTAGACACTCTCACCACAGTAGAGATAATTGATCGCACCTTTGGTCAAGTTCGTGTTCATGAACCAATTAAAATAGAGTGCATTCGCTCTCTTATGTCTGAGCATTTTGATATTGACCGTTTATTATCCCAATTGGGACTTAATCCAGCGGCAGCAGTATCATAAACTACCCAGATTCCTTTGATTTATTAGAATCAGCAGCGTAAATCCTCTTAATTACTCCTCGATTGGTTTATTTAGTGGGATTTGTTCTGGCAATGCTTCCCCAACTGGTTTAACTTCCTCAATGGTCATATCAGACTTGTCGGCTGCTTCTGCGGCTAATAACTCTGATGTCACTGGATTTGGGGAACTTATTTCTGGTGCATCTGCCGTTTCGCTAGTTTCTTCTATGGCAATAACCACCTCAGTTTGAATTATCTCTACCACAGCTTCAGTTGACCCTGCTGTAGGAGTTTCGGAAATTACAACCTCAGTTTGAATGATCTCGACTACAGTTTCGGTTTCTCCTGTGATAAATGACTCGGAAATCACCACCTCAGTTTGAGTGATCTCTACCACAGTTTCCGGTGCTGTTGGCGGAATTACCTGTTCTTCCTCCATAACAGTGGGTGGAGTTGGTGCTACTTCTACCACTTCCAAAATAGGAGATTGAGAAAAAGTATCCGCTGATAAACTTTCAGTTGTAATTGCTGGGGTAGCAGTTACCGACTCATCTGGTAATACTGACGGTGGCGTTGCTTCAGTTGGAGTTGTTTGTAAAATCTCTTCAGCAGTTTTGATCACAGGCTTTTTATTCACAGTCTGCTGTATCTTCGCCTTAGCACCACCAAATACACCAGCAACGAAGCTTGATAACTGTCCAAATTTCTCTTTCACAGAAAACTTTGACATTTGCGATTGGAGACTAATCTTAATTAGCTCAGGACTGGGGAGAGGAGTTTGTTGTCCTTGGGGAGCAAGTTGTCGCCGTAATGAGAGAGTTTGCCAGCCAAACCATACCAACAGTGCCACACTAGCTACATGACCCAGTAACAGCCCCCCAGTAATTCGAGGTGCAAAAATCCATAATACTAAAGCGTAGAATAACCCAACGCCACTCCAGATGAAATCATTCTTGCGATGGATTTCTGGAAAAAAGAAGGCTGATAAATAAATGGCGAGACTGCCAAAACCGATTACCAACGCTAGAAAATAAGCCAGCATTTTTTAATCCTCCTTACTATTTAATTCGAGAAAGGGAACAGGGAACAGGGGGCAGGGGGAGTAGGGGGAGTAGGGGAAGTAGGGGGAGTAGGGGAGTAGGGGAAGTAGGGGAGTAGGGGAGTAGGGGGAGTAGGGGAGAAATTTCTTCCTTCTTCCTTCTTCCTTCTGAACTCCTGAACTCCTGCTATATGTATTTTAATTTTGCAAAATTTGGGACTAAATTGTGGACTTCAATACAAATTAAAATTAATTCATTGATCTGGGTGATGATTTCTTCACTTCTACAAAAACTCTTAATATCTTCTTTAGGAGTGAAGCGAAAATCTCGGACTACCCTTAAAGAGAAAGGATCTGCAAGAGAAAGAGCCAAACCCAAACAAAAGATTTGAACTGAACTATGACACTACAAAGCTTTGGTGTGATTGGATTAGCAGTTATGGGCGAAAATATCGCACTTAACGTAGAAAGAAATGGCTTCCCAATTGCAGTTTACAACCGCTCTCGTGAAAAAACCGATGCCTTCATGGCGCACCGCGCCCCAGGACGGAACGTTAGAGCCGCTTTTAGCCTCGAACAATTTGTCGCCTCATTGGAACGTCCCCGCAAAATTTTGGTGATGGTACAAGCTGGTAAGCCTGTTGATGCGGTAATTCAACAGCTTAAACCTTTGCTAGAAGAAGGTGATATCATTATTGACGGTGGTAACTCTTGGTTTGAAGATACCGAAAGACGCACTCAAGAATTAGAACCCATCGGTTTACGCTATATCGGTATGGGTGTGAGTGGTGGTGAAGAAGGAGCTTTAAATGGACCTTCTCTCATGCCCGGTGGCACAAGAAGCTCCTACGAGTACCTATCCCCCATTTTCAACAAAATCGCGGCTCAAGTTGATGATGGTCCCTGTGTAACCTACATTGGTGCTGGTGGTTCTGGACACTATGTAAAAATGGTTCACAACGGTATTGAGTACGGCGATATGCAGTTAATTGCAGAAGCTTACGATCTGCTGAAAAATGTGGCTGGTTTAAGTCCAGCACAACTCCATGAAGTCTTTGCTCAATGGAATACAACTGACGAACTCAATTCATTTTTGATTGAGATTACCGCGAATATTTTCCCCTACGTAGATCCTGATACCAAGATTCCCCTCGTTGATTTGATTGTTGACGCAGCCGGTCAAAAGGGAACTGGTCGTTGGACTGTACAAACTGCTTTAGAATTGGGTGTAGCTATTCCGACAATTACAGCAGCGGTAAATGCTCGAATTCTCTCTTCAATTCGAGATGAACGGATTGCTGCTTCTAAGGTCATCACCGGACCAAATGCTAAGTATGGTGGTGATATTGCAGCTTTTGTGAACATGGTGCGTGATGCTCTTTATTGTTCCAAAATCTGTTCTTATGCTCAAGGTATGGCGCTGTTATCTACAGCTTCCAAAACTTACAATTGGGATTTAAATCTGGGCGAAATGGCGCGGATTTGGAAAGGTGGTTGTATTATTCGCGCTGGTTTCTTGAATAAGATTAAGAAAGCATTTGACGAAAATCCCGCTTTACCTAACTTGTTGTTAGCGCCTGAATTTAAGCAAACAATTCTCGATAGACAAGCTGCTTGGCGTGAAGTAATTGTCACTGCTGCTAAATTGGGTATTCCTGTTCCAGCTTTCAGTGCTTCTTTAGATTACTTCGATAGTTACCGCCGCGATCGCTTGCCACAAAACTTAACTCAAGCACAACGGGACTACTTCGGAGCTCACACCTACAAACGAACTGACAAAGAAGGATCTTTCCACACTGAGTGGGTTCCTATTGCTGAAGCTCAGAAGTAAGATACTTCTGGTTAAACTTTCAAGTTAATTCTTGCCATTTATTTCGGCAAAATTGCCTGTAGGGGCGGGGAAACCCCGCCCTTAATTGTAAGATTAATACTAAGTTTTTAGATTAAGAGTCAATGATAACTTTAAATATTATACGAACACGTAAATGCCGAACCTTTTTGAAACAAATAAAGTATTTTGACAGAAGATACTAGTGTGTTAATTTTGACGGATAAGCCAGGGATTTCCTTCATGCAGAAAGTGTGATAGAAAAAAGAATACCCGAAATCCGATAAAAAGGTTTTAGGGAAACAAAACAATGTCATGGTTCTATTGTCTTCTCTTATTTACATGATAGTTGGTAATGCTTGAGTGAGATAATGTAAACAGATACAGGGTTTTTGGGTTGTAATTTAGGGTTATTACTGCTGGGTATTGTTGGGTTTTCTTGCGTCAACTCAACCTACAAACTACTACTTTTTAATACCTTTAATAAATGCTGTTCTTGCATCAATAATGTAAGGCATTAAAACACAACTCGCCAATAAATCTATATCGAAATCTGGCAATAATTCACTTTGGTTAATTTGCTCATAATTACCATTTTTGAGATGATATAGAGACAATTGATTATTTTCCCAAAACCAAACTTCGGTAATATTAAATCTTTTGTATTTTTCTAGTTTATCAATACTGCCACTGGTAATATTAACTTGAATTGCTAAATCTGGATTTGCTTTTTTATCTCCGATGTAATAAGATTCATCAGGTTCAAAGGAAGCACTTTTTTCTTTTGCGCGACGAGTAGCACTACCTACTGGGATAAAGTTTATCCCTTTTTCAAAAAGATATGCTTCTATCAAAATAGCGATAATTTTTTTGATATTTTCGTGTTCTTCACCAAGTGTCATAAATTCGATGTACCCATCAAGATAAGTTATCCGCAAATTTCCTGCGTCTGCGGTTAAGGTTTCTATTATTTCAAATTCTTTCCAGGTGTAATAACCAGGTAGAAGAAATCGCTGTTCGGAAATTGTGGTAGTTTTGTCTAGGATTTGGAGAGTCATAGTAATTTTATGGTTATGACTTTAATCTTGATTATAACTCATGGTCGGGTGATAATTCTCAGGTGAGGTGAATCTTTCCAGGTGTATCTGTCATGGTTCTATTATCTTCTCTTATTTACACGAACTGCTTGCAGCAGCGCTTCGCTATCGCCCTAACATCCCTAGTAATAGTTGGGTGAAATAATGTAAACAGATACAGGGTGAGGTTTTCAGGTGCGAACTGCTTGCAGCAGCGCTTCGCTATCGCCCCCGTAATCCCTGGTAATGGTTGAGTGAGATAATGCAAACAGATACAGGGTTTTTGAGTTTTAATAAGTGCGTTATTAATAGTGGGTTATTTTGTTATTAACCCACTGAAAATATTACTTATTTCCTAAAAATTCATCTACGGTAATTCCTGCTTGTCTAATTAAACTTCTGAGTAACCCTGGTGCTAGTTCTTTATGATTGGGAACTGATAAAATGGGTTTTGATTCGTGCCAAAGTATGATATGACTTCCGGTTTGATGATCTACAGCATAGCCAAATTTTTCAAAGATTTTGACTGTTTGTTTACCGGAAATATTTGATAAACGTCCCATTTATACTACTACTTCCCCTACAAAAGATTGAGATTCTTTGGTTACATAGGGTTTACCATGTTTTTCTAATACGTGAAGATAGCCTTTGATAGCATCTTTGATATTTTCAATTGCTTCATCTAAGTTTGTACCTTGACTGACACAACCAGGAAGTTCTGGTACTTCAGCAACGTAACCTAGATATTCTGAATCATAGGTGAATATTACTTGAAATTTCATACAGGAGGGGTTTGTATATTTGTGTGCTGATTATTAATATATCTAATTTTCTTGGCTAGTTGTTTGAGGATTTGATTTAGTTCGGGTGGTGAGGTGAATATTTACACGATCTGCTTGCAGCAGCGCTTCGCTATCGCCCCACTAATCCCTAGTAATGGTTGAGTGAGATAACGTAAACAGATACAGGGTAAGCTTTTCAGGTGCGAACTGCTTGCAGCAGCGCTTCGCTATCGCTCCACTAATCCCTAGTAATGCTTGAGTGAGATAATGTGAACAGATACAGGGTTTTTAATAGTGGCTTATATTGTTGTTAAGCCACCCTACAGGAATTAAAAAGATATGAAATCAAACAAATGGATTGATAATTCTTACCTTATTCTCTATTAGTTGATTATGTTGCATATCTTCTGAGTAAATGATGGAACAGTCACTTAATAAAGCTGTAGCTATAATCAAACTATCCCAGTAAGAGTAGTTATATTTTGCATTGATTTCTAATGCTTGTATAACTTCTGTTGTGTTGATTGCCTGAATCGAAAAAGTATTCACTATATCTGATATGATTGTAATTGCATCTGTTTTTGTTGTGAATTTTTTTCTAGTTAAAACATGAAATAATTCACCTAAAACCTGAGTGCTAACTAACAGGGATGAAGAATTATTTTTGATGATTTCTGCAACTTGCTGGGATTTTTCTGGCGGATTTTTAGCATAGAGATAAATCCAGAGGTTACTATCGAGAAAAATTTTATCTATCATAAATTTCTTCTCGATTAAATTTGTAGTCTGGGGGAAGTGGGAAGGAGTAGTGATTAACTCGCGCTAAGAATTGCTGTATTTTCGATTCTTGAGAATCTATTGCTTGTGTAGATTCGCTGGGTTCAAGAATCATAATTTGTATGGTTTTACCTTCTAATTCGGAACTTAGTTTTTCATTTAAAATAAGTTCACCGTTGGTACAGGTTGCTTGGATAATTTGCAGCATTATGAATAACCTTAAATCCTATATAAAATTTTTCGGTATGATCCTATTATAAACTACGTACCGATAATTCTCAGGTGAGGTGAATATTTACACGATCGCCCTAAACATCCCTAGTAATGGTTAAGTGAGATAACGTAAACACATACAGGGTAAGCTTTTCAGGTGCGAACTGCTTGCAGCAGCGCTTCGCTATCGCCCTAAACATCCCTAGTAATAGTTGAGTGAGATAACGTAAACAGATACAGGGTAAGCTTTTCAGGTGCGAACTGCTTGCAGCAGCGCTTCGCTATCGCTCTACCAATCCCTAGTAATGGTTGAGTGAGATAATGTAAACAGATACAGGGTAAGGTTTTCGGGCTGCGAACTGCTTGCAGCAGCGCTTCGCTATCGCCCCACTAATCCCTAGTAATGGTTGGGTGAGATGATGTGAACAGATACAGGTAATTACTTCAAAATAGCAAATTTTCAAAAGGATAATTTTGCTTCCAACGATAGGTGTTAAAGTCACGCTGATCTACTGAAAAAATTCGCCCATGTCCTAAATGTTCTGCTAAAATTACTAGGGAAGCATCAGCTAAATCCATTGGCAGATTAGCATATTTTTCCATTAATTTAATAATTTGCGGAGTATGGTGAGGCTCTAAATTAAAGATTGTAAATAATTCTTTTTCCAGACTATTTAAAAAAGTGACTTGAGCTTGAACTCCTTTGCGAGTTAGCAAAAGATAACAGGTTTCTGTAACAACACACCATGTTGTAATTAAAGGCTCATTGTATTTTTTTAAAGCTTGTTTTGCTGTTGCGTGGTAGGTGTCTTTTTGGTCAATGAGAGCTAACCAGAATCCTGTATCAACTATGATCATATTTGTTTGGTAATGTATTAGCTAAAACTTCTTTATATGTGGTTGATAAATTTTCTTCCACAGCACAACAACCAATTAATCCAATTTCATCAAATTTTTCATAGATACTTTTTTGTTGATGATGATTTTCTGGTTTTGGATAACGGTTTTTGAGTAATTGAATAAAATTTAGTAGTAAGATTTGCGCTTCTTCTGGTAAAGTGTCAATATCTTTAGATATTTCTGCAATTTTTATTACCATGATTAACTCCTCTATTGAGTAAATTTTTTCGGTATGATCATATTATAAGCTACGCACTAAAGATCCCCGACTTCTTTTCAGGATTTTTCTATCATATCCATAATTAATCTTAGAAGTCGGGGATCTGAATCAGGTGAGGTGAATATTTCCAGATGTATCTGTTATGCTTCTATTGTCTTCTCTTATTTACACGATCGCCCCACTAATCCCTAGTAATGGTTGAGTGAGATAACGTAAACATATACAGGGTAAGCTTTTCAGGTGCGATCGCTCTACTAATCCCTAGTAATAGTTGAGTGAGATAATGTAAACAGATACAGGGTAAGGTTTTCAGGTGCGATCGCCCTAAACAGCCCTAGTAATAGTTGAGTGAGATAACGTAAACACATACAGGGTAAGGTTTTTAGGTGCGATCGCTCTACTAATCCCTAGTAATGGTTAGGTGAGATAATGTAAACAGATACAGGGTTTTCGGGCTGCGGATCGTTCTATTAATCCCTAGTAATGCTTGGATGAGATAACGTAAACAGATACAGGGTTTTCGGGTTGTAATTTAGCGTTATTAATATTGTTGGGTTTCCTTGTGTCAACCTACCCTACAAACTTATGGTTTACTTAATTCAGAATTGACAAAATTTACAAACATATGTAGTATATTAATACATAGACTTTTAAAAAGCTTATCAAGTTCCCATGAATTATTCAAATCAAACTATCTCATCAGATGTTTCAAGTAAATATTTGTTCCCTGAGAAAATGGCAGAAATTATTACTCACAATACAGGTGATTTATGGTCTGGACAAAAGGTAAATAGAGAACTTGTAAAATTAGGGCTTCAATATCGTAACTCTAATAATCAATGGGAACGTACTCAATATTGTCTAAGTTCAAAGGCATTTTGTACAAGCAATGGTTCTGTATTAATGTGGAATTCAAAGTTGATAAATATCATCATTGAATCTGTATATCGCACAAACACATCATTGAATCTTCAAAGTATTATACTTGAGGAACAATACAATATTTAGCTAATTGGCTAATTCGTACTAAATTTAATCAGAATGAAAGGTGGGTTAAGCATATCAGATCACATACTAAAGATGGAGACCTGCGACGTTACCCACCATTTACTATGAATGAGTTTGCATTTAGTAGATTATTCTATTCGTAATCTAATTTTACTTGTATTCAGACATATAATATTCACAAGTGTTAATGTTACTACTATGAGAGGGTGTAGCCACCATTATATAGTAAATTCCTGCTTTTTTTGGGTTAAATTGAATAAGATTCGATTGTCTAGAAGGTTTACTAGAAGTTTCTACTTGTCCTTGATTATCGAGTATAGACATCTCTATAGTGTAACAATAGGTATTATCTTTTAATGAACCAAGAAAAACGTAAGACGTATCAGCATCTAAATTGATAGGAATTAAGTCTATATCATCACCATTATAACCTGTTCCTCCATAATGCGGATTATCTTTGTATGAATATTCTCCTTTTTCAACTATATCGAAATAATCAGCTTTATGGTATCCTCTCAGTTCTAATATTTGTTCAATACCCGATGCACTGGCTGAGGAAACAAAAGCAATATTGATCAACAAGAAAAATAGAAAGAAATAGCGAATTAATTTTTTAACTTTCATAAATTAATGTTTCACCTAAAACACATCACTTACAACCCTAAAACCTAACGTCTCAAAACACAATCGCAAATATACGCATCGTAATAATAATTTACGTGCGTATATCTGCGTTCTAATTAATGCACCAACTCAATAGCCCGCTTAGTCAACGCCTCCGCAGTTAACCCATTAAAAGCCATCAACTCACCCGCACTAGCGGTAGTTTCCCCACGCTTCCAGGCAAAAGAATCACGCTGAGAATTACTGCGTAACATGATAGGTTCTAACATCGCCGCAGCGCCACCTGTCACACCAATTAAGGCATCTCCACCAAACAATTGCTCAAAATCGGCATCACTTAAAAAACCGTTATCAGGTTCAGAACAAGTATCCCAAGCAGTATCATGAGGACGATATAAACGACGAGGATTGATAATAGAAACAATCTTCACACCAATACCTTCAGTTTCTAAAAAAGCCGCCGCTTCAAACACAGGAATTAAAGTCAAATCGCCAATTACAGCAAATACAACAGTCTTCCCACCAGCCACTTCATGTAATAACACCGCACCATCAATTAAGCCTTTTTCAGTTTGGGCAAAGGTGCTACGAATTGGCAAAGGAGACTTACTAGCAGTAATCACAATGCCCTTATTTTTTGTTTGCAAAGCCCAGTCATAACAGACTTGAATACTGTTAGCATCAGGGGGAAATAATGGGAAGACATTTCCGGTTCTCATCAAAGAAGCAAAATAAGCTTCAATTTCTGGTCTTTGGTGAGTCCAACCGTTGCGTCCTTGTTCTAAAGCCCCGGCTGTAAATAATGTAATTGTTGAGGGTGTTTTGCGGCGTAATTCTGCCATTGCTTGGGTGACAGTTTGCCAAATTGGTAAACCATTGATAGCAAAAGATTCATAGGAACACCACAAAGTTCTCGCCCCCATTAAGGATAAACCAGCTGCTAAACCTGCACAAGCATCTTCGCTCAAAGGTTCGTAAACTTGACCTCCTGGGGCTTGATGATAGGTGTCATCGGTGGTGGGATGAATGATTTTTAATGCCTCATTAATATTACCAATTCCTGAAGCGGCGTTACCATCGGCGTTAGTCACAAGGAAGTTTTTATCTTTATTTCCTACTACTCCCACTAGCTTACCCATGACAGTTGTAGAAACTTGGGGAACTGCCCCAACTTGATATTCTACTAATGGTAATTCGCCAATTTCTGCTAAGGGTAATTCAAATTCTGTGACTACTGTTTTCGCAGCCGGACCACCTCCAGCCCGTTCCGCATTTGTCCGCACAATTTGCCATGCTGGGGCTGATAATGCCCGTTTTTGTAAGGCGCTGACGATATGGGGCGCGGTTAAAGTATCTTGAGGATAGAGGTTGTGGGATTTTGCCCCTAAAGCGTGAACCCCTGCCCCTTTGAGTTGTTTGATAATAAATACGGTCAATTTACCGCCGAGTGCTGAACGGGCGGCTTTATCCATACCGAGTAATACGGCTTTGGTAAATTCTAGGCGTTTGGCAAAGGAAAATACCGTACTATCAACATATTCACCTGCTTGGTTTTGGTCGTCAAAATCTTTGGCGTTGACTAATACGACTTCGGCAAAACCGTTACCTTGCCAATAGGCTATCATCTCTGCGTTGGTCTTCAGAGATACCATGCTGTGGTGTTCTTGGCTGTAACCGTTCCACACTAATATGGGTAAGAAGTTGGTAGCGGTGGGGTAAGCGGTGTTAAAATGTGCCATTGCACTCATGATATAGGGTTCACCCAGTCCCCCGTCTCCCAGGGTGAAGGGGAAGAGTTTATCACGGTGCAACAGGGCTGCGGCCATGGCGAAATGTTGTCCTTGTCCCAGGGGTCCAGCCGGTGCGAGAATACCGGGAATGTAGCCGGATAGGTGTCCTAATAATCCATGCTTTTCTCGAAAGCGATCGCCCAATTGTTGTACTGTAGAAATTCCCATGTCTTCTAGTGATCTGTCTAGGAACATGGCACTATAGAAACCGGGGGCGTGATGTCCGACTTCGGTGATAATGTTTTTATGTCCCAGCATGACCAAAGCTGCATAAGCCTCCGCTTGGCTGGCAAAACCGCCGGGATGTCCAGAAGCCTTACTACCAGTGATGTGTAGGGTGAGATAGCGTAGGGCATCAGCCGCCAGTAAGGTTTGATATACTGCTGTTGTATCTGTGGGATTTGTTATAGATATATTACCAGATGCGATCGCTGGTGTTGCCCCATAAGTTTCAAAATCTGGCAATGCTTCCCCAAAATATTGTATCCCTTCACAAAAATTTGGAACTGCGGAAGCTGCTTTTGTCGTAATTGTTGTCATGCTGAGTACCTTAATAAAATCGGAAAAACTAGAGATTCTGGTTTAATGTAACCAAGATTTTACATCTTTGAGGATCTAATAGTTAATTGCTTTTTCGCAATATCACCATAAGTAGCTTAAATACTCATCTCACATGATTACTTGTTTTTCCTTTCATGTCATTACATCAGTATACGTAGGGGTTTAGCAGTGCTAAACCCCTACACATCTAGTTTTTTTGATAATCTTGTGAAAATTCAAATCTCAAGGGTTTATAGTTGAAGTTGAGTTATTCTGTAATTAATTGTGTAATCAAAACAGGAGAAAATTATGCAACTACTACCAGGACCAAAAGTATCAGCTACTATTCAAGTTTTAAACTGGATATTCAGACCCATGAGTTATTTGACAGAATGTGCCAAGACTTATGGTGATTTGTTTACTCTAAAATTGGAAAGTAATTTACCACCAATTTTATTTGTTCATTCTCCTGAAGCTATCCAGCAAATATTAAGTAATGATCACAAGGACTTGGAAGCACCAGGAGAATTAAATAGTATTTTTGAATATTTACTCGGTAAAAATTCTGTCATTACTCTTAGTGGTAAAGAACATCAACGTCAACGGCAATTAATTATGCCTCCTTTTCATGGGGAAAGAATGCGAAGTTATGCTGAATTAATTGAAAATATTACCATAAAAACTATCAATAAACAACCAAAAAATCAACCTTTTAATATTAGAAATGTTTCCCAAGAAATTACTCTTCAGATTATGATGGAAGCTGTTTTTGGGATTTATGAAGGAGAACAAGCTGAAAACCTGAGACATTTACTTTGTGAAATTATTGAACAAAGTAGTGTTCCTTGGAGAGTTGCTTTTCTCTATTTTCCCAAATTGAAAGAGGTAATTGGTATTTCGGAACTTTGGAAACAACAAATAAAGAAACAGGAAAAAGCTGACCAACTCATTTATCAGGAAATTCAACAAAGAAGAGAAAATTTTGATCCTCAACGGACAGATATTCTTACTTTACTTATGTCCTCTAGGGATGAAAATGGTGAACCTATGACGGATGAAGAATTAAGAGATGAATTAATGACCTTATTATTCGCAGGTCATGAAACTACAGCTACAGCCATTTCTTGGGCATTTTATTGGATTCATAAACTTCCAGACGTTCGAGAAAAGCTATTAACAGAATTGGACAGTTTAGGAGAAAATCCTGATTCTAATACTATCTTTAAATTGCCATATTTAACTGCTGTCTGTAATGAAACATTAAGGATTTATCCCATAGCAATGCTCACTTTTCCTAGAAAGGTAAAAACACCTATTTCTCTTTGTGGTTATCAACTTGAAGCAGGTACAATTATTATGGGTTCAATTTATTTAACTCATCAACGGGAAGATATTTATCCTCAACCCGAAAAATTCAACCCAGAACGCTTTTTAGAAAAACAGTTTTCTCCCTATGAATTTCTACCTTTTGGTGGTGGTGCAAGACGTTGTATCGGTTTAGCATTTGCCCAAATGGAAATGAAATTAATATTAGCTAAAGTTCTGAAAACATGGTCAATGAAATTAGTTAATACCGATGAAATTAAACCACAAAGACGGGGTTTAGTTACAGGTCCAAATGGTCCGATAAATTTAGAAATTCAGAATCTTCGTCAACCAAAATCTGCAAACTTAGAAACAGCAACAGTTTAATCTAGGCAATAATTTATCCAACCAAACCAAAACCAAAAACCAGATCCCCGACTTCTTTAAGAAGTCGGGGAATCTATTATAATCTATAATATATTTATTATATTTATTGTAACTAATTTACTTGCAATTTTCGCCAAATATTAATAATATAAAAAAGCCAGGTTTTTATATCATCAGAGATATGCAAGAATACGACGTTATCATCATCGGTGCTGGACACAACGGCTTAGTTTGTGCGGCTTATTTACTCAAAGCAGGTTATAGCGTCCTTCTACTAGAAAAACGTCCTGTTCCCGGTGGTGCAGCCACAACAGAAGAATGTATCCCAGACAAAGCACCAGGTTTTAAATTTAACTTGTGTGCCATTGACCATGAATTTATTCATTTGGGTCCAGTAGTAGAAGAATTAGAACTGACAAAATATGGCTTAGAATATCTAGAATGTGACCCAGTTGTTTTTTGTCCTCACCCCGACGGTAAATATTTTTTAGCCCATAAATCCTTAGAAAAGACCTGTGCAGAAATCGCTCGTTATAATGAAAGAGATGCTAAAAAATATGCCGAGTTTACAAATTATTGGCAACGGGCAATTAACGCCATGATTCCCATGTTTAATGCCCCACCCAAATCAATTATAGATATTTTTGGTAACTACAATCTGCAACAAGTTAAAGATTTATTTTCTGTAGTTGGTTCTCCCGCCAAAAGTTTTGATTTTGTGCGAACAATGTTAAACAGCGCCGAAGATATTCTTAATGAATGGTTTGATGAAGAATTTCTCAAAGCCCCCCTATCTAGATTAGCATCAGAATTAGGTGCGCCACCTTCTCAAAAAAATCTGGCAATTGGGGTGATGATGATGGCTATGCGTCATAATCCTGGAATGGCTAGACCTCGCGGCGGTACAGGTGCATTGGTGCAAGCTTTGGTGAAATTAGTTAAGAGTAAAGGTGGGGTAATTCTCACAGACCAGCACGTAGAAAAGATTTTAATTGATGATGGTAAAGCGGTAGGAGTTAGGGTAGCAGGTGGTAAAGAATATCGAGCAAAACAGGGAGTAATTTCTAATATTGATGCTCAAAGATTATTCTTACAAATGACAGAAAAAAGTGATATTGATGCCGTTGATCCTGATTTGTGGGAAAGGTTAGAACGACGGATTATCAATAACAATGAAACCATTCTGAAAATAGATTTAGCATTAGATGAACCTTTGCATTTTTCTCATCATGATCATAAAGATGAATATCTCATTGGTTCAATTCTCATTGCTGATTCCATGAATCATGTAGAACAGGCTCATAATAAATGTACAATTGGCGAAATTCCCGATTCTGACCCCTCCATGTATCTCGTCATGCCTAGCGCTCTTGACCCTAGTTTAGCACCACCTGGTAAACATACTTTATGGATTGAATTTTTTGCTCCTTATCAAATTGCTAATGCAAAAGGTACAGGTTTAAAAGGGACAGGTTGGACTGATGAATTGAAAAACAAAGTTGCAGATAGAGTAATTGACAAATTAGCAACTTACGCCCCCAATGTGAAGAAAGCAACTATCGCTAGAAGAGTAGAAAGTCCGGCAGAATTAGGAGAAAGATTAGGGGCATACAAAGGGAATTATTATCATATTGATATGACAATGGATCAAATGATCTTTTTCCGACCTTTACCCGAATTAGCTAATTATAAAACCCCCATTGATAATCTCTTTTTAACAGGTGCAGGAACACATCCAGGTGGCTCAATTTCCGGTATGCCAGGACGCAATTGTGCGAGGGTATTTTTGCAGAATAAGCAACCTTTTAGTCAGGCTTTAAAGGATGCTCGAAATTCAATTAAGTCTACAGTTAATTCGGTATTTGGATAGACGGTTTTTATCCAGGTTAACTACCATATACCTGCGGCCAAGTTGTCAACAAAAATACTACAACCGCGCTGATAGCTAAGACACCTTGAATCAAATTCCCCACCACTGTACCGACAGTAATTCCTATACCAGCTTTTACCGCAGGCCATAATTGACGTTGATAAAGAAACTCACCAACAATTGCTCCTAACAGTGGTCCAAATAAAATCCCTAATAATGGACCACCAAAAGGTAAAGCTGGTAATAATCCAAAAAACCCCAGTAATAAACCCACAAATGCGCCAATTTGTCCCCACTTACTCGCACCGGCTTGTTTTGCTCCGATATAACCAGCCAGGAAATCAACTCCTGTACTTAGAAGTAAAACAATGATTGTCACAATCAGGGGAATTTTGATAGCTGCAAAGGAATTACTGACGATTCCCCAGATAATAATAGATATTAAAATTAAGCTACTTCCAGGGATAGCTGGAACTACAGCACCGATAATCCCTACGAACATTACAGCCACTAAGAGTAAATAAATAATTTGCATAATTCAAAATTTATAACTTTTATAATCTCGTTAATCTCGTTCCCAGTCTCCGACTGGGAATGTTCATCACGCGGCTCTGCCGCTAGTAACGGGAGGGAGAGCCTCAAAGTTAGCATTCCTAGCCAGAGTCTAGGAACGAGAATGACCAAGAGTAACAGCTAATTTATCGGCAATTCCCGCAATCCAGTTTTCATCTTGTTTAGTGTAACTGCGCGGAGCATTTGCTGCTAAAATTAAAACCCCTTCTTTACCAATTGGTTGACAAATTACACCTTGTGTGTTTTCTGGTAAATAGTCAAATTCGATTTTACCAGGATAGACATACAAAGCAACTAAATAAATTGGCTTTTGTGTTTCTAATACTTTTTTTAAAATTATTCCTGGTACTACTTCCGATTTAGCAGCCAGAATACCGCGACGTAATAAAACTTTACCTTGATAATAAACTATGAGCGATCGCGTCACTGTATTAGTTAATAATAACCGCGTTGCCCAGGCTAATTCTATTTTCGCGGCTTCTGGTAATTCTGGATCTAAAAAAAATCCCTCTTCCCCAATTAATTCTACTGTCTCCGGTGTGCGCGGCTGTACCTGTTGCCAAATTAAACCAGTTAAAATTAACACCGCACTCAAAATTACCCCCAGCACATCTCCTCGTGCTTGGGAATTTGTCAGTTGCGGTGTTAACAACCGATTCATTAACAAAAGCACAGCACCTAAACCCCCAACAACTAAGGGTAAACGCCGTAAAACTCGATTGGGATCTGATTTGGTCATTTGTCCGTTGTCCGTTGTCAGTTGTCAGTTGTCCGTTGTCAGTTGTTAGTTATCCGTTGTTATTGGGAAAATTCCTACTTCCCCTACTCCCCCTACTCCCCCTACTCCCCCTACTTCCCCTACTTCCCCTACTCCCCCTACTTCCCCTACTCCCCCTACTTCCCCTACTCCCTCTGTCCCCTGTCTCTGCATTTAATCTCATAAAATTGTAGTTTTCCGTAGTCAAACGTAGCTATATCCGTCACTACAATGAACCTTAGTAATATCTTTC
>NZ_LJOQ01000065.1:0-78234 GCF_001672255.1 Anabaena sp. AL09 | reverse complement strand
GAAAGATATTACTAAGGTTCATTGTAGTGACGGATATAGCTACGTTTGACTACGGAAAACTACAATTTTATGAGATTAAATGCAGAGACTACTGAAGGTGATACACCTACTAAATCAATCCAAGCGGTAGGGGAACTATCGGAATCTGGCAATTCTTCGGCGACAATATGAAAAGATCGGATTTCGACACCGGGAAGATGGGCTAAAGTCAGACTCAGGGCTGGTTCTGCTTCTATTTCTTCGGTTTCTCCTGCCTGTTTCTTGCCAATTACACCCCCAGCACTACAACCAATTAATACAGGTACAGAAAGTTTTTCCGCCAATAAAGGCAACAGCCGGGAATACTCACTCATAAAGGCAGAAGAAATGAATACCAGCCCTAAATGTGCTGGTGCTGTTAAAGATGCCACTGCTTGTTCTACGACATCGTTAATAGCCGCTTCTAAGGAAGGACGGGTTGATAAGGCATTTGTCCACTGCATTTGATCTGCCATGAGTTTTCGGCTTATTTCTGTTTTGAGGTTAGTTGATTATTTTAACTAAGTTTGGTGATTGGTGATTGTTGACTTTCTGTTAAAATGTATTAAAGAATCTAGTTTCTTAGTAAAATTTGCAACATAAAAATACACACAGTCAATGAACAAAAGAGATATAGATAAAGTAGAAATAACTTCTGGTGATATCAAGGCTGAACAACTTGAGCAGCTTAAAGCCATTTTTCCAGAAGTGTTTACAGAAGGTGAGATAGATTTTGATAAGTTAAAGGCAACTTTAGTAAAGGCAACTTTAGGAAAAAATACAGATGATCGGCCAGAACGTTACTCTTTTACTTGGGCTGGTAAGCGTGAAGCTATTCAGATGTTACAAACACCCAGTAAGGCAACATTAAAACCAGAACGTTCTGAATCAGTAGATTTTGATAATACTCAAAACCTGTTTATTGAAGGTGATAATTTAGAAGTTTTAAAATTAATTCGCAAGTCCTATTCTGGACAAGTAAAGATGATTTATATTGATCCTCCCTACAATACGGGAAATGATTTTATTTATCCAGATAATTATACAGATCCTCTTGATAACTATTTAGAATTAACAGGTCAAAAAGATAGTGAGGGTAATTTACAAACCAGCAATCCTGAAACCAGTGGACGCTATCATTCTGCTTGGTTGTCTATGATGTACCCCCGTCTTTTTTTAGCGCGGCAATTGTTAAGAGATGATGGGGTAATTTTTGTAAGTATTGATGATCATGAGGTTCATAATTTGCGGTTGTTGATGAATGAAGTTTTTGGAGAAGAGAATTTTTTAGGAAATATTGCTAATATAAATAATCCTAAAGGTCGGTCTGATGATAAATTTATTGCAACAGCACATGAATATTTATTAGTTTACGCCAAAAATAGGAATTATACCTGTTGGAATGGTTTTGAGCCTGATGAAAAAGTATTAGTAAGATATAACAAAGAAGATGAAAAAGGAAAATATCGAGAAATAGATTTAAGAAAAACAGGTGATGAAGATTTAAAAGAAGATAGACCAGAAATGTTCTATTATTTCTATTATAATTCTGACAATGAGGATTTAATTTTAACTAAAGAAAAACAAAATTTAGATAATTATCAAGAAATTATACCAATTCGAGAAGATGGAAAATTAGGTAGGTGGAGGTGGGGATTTGAAACTTCAAGAGAAAAATTGATTAACTTGAAGTGTCGTTATATGCCCAATAGGAAAATATGGGGAATATTTGAAAAAGATTATTTGGAAGAGAGAACTTTACTTAAACCTCCTTCTGCATGGACATATACAGACGTTAACAGTGAAAGAGGAACTGAGCAATTTACCAGTTTAGGATTTGAAAAAGAAATATTTTCTAAACCAAAACCTATAGGATTGATTCATCGTGCTTTAACCTTAGCTACATCTAAAAATGATTTAGTCCTTGATTTCTTTGGAGGTTCTGCTACTACTGGACAAGCGGTATTAGAACTCAATCATGAAGATGGAAATGATAGAAGATTTATTCTAGTTCAGTTACCACAAAAAACAAATAATCCACAGTTTCCTACTATTGCTGATATTAGTAAAGAGCGTATTCGTCGCAGTATTCAGAAAATTAAAGATTCAGAAAATGGTAAACTCCCATTGCAAAATCGGGAAACTCCAGAAGATTTAGGTTTCAAAGTTTTAAAATTATCTAAATCTAATTATCGTCAATCAGAAGAATTACCATCAGATACAGAACCGGAAGCATATATAGAACAATTAGAACTATTTAATGATCCTTTAGTTGATGGCTGGAAACCAGAAAATGTAAGATATGAAGTCATGCTCAAACAAGGTTATAGCTTGACATCTCGCATTGAGGAAGTTACAGAAATTGAATCTGCTACTATCTACAAAATAACTGACGAAGATAAAAGACAGCATTTTTATATTAGTCTTGATAATCAGTTTCATTTTGAAACAGCGAGAACGTTAAAATTAACTAAAAACGATTTATTAATTTGCCGTGACATGGCCATAGATGACACTACAGCAGCTAATTTAGTCCTACAATGTAGACTAAAAACTATTTAAAAGAGGTAGCAGATGGAATTTAGATTTGATGCTAATCAAGAATATCAAACTGATGCTATTGAAGCCGTTACTAATTTATTAGAAGGTCAACCCCGCATAGAATTAGACATGAGTTTAATTTTAGAGTGGGGTTCTGCTGCTGTCATGAATCGTCTGGATTTAGACGAAGAAAATTTATTAGAAAATCTGCAAGCAGTTCAGCAAAAAAATGATATTTCACCTGATGAATCACTTCAATATATTGAAGAAACAATAGAAACAATAAGAGGTAAAAAAACAATTTACTTTCCTAACTTTTCTGTAGAAATGGAAACAGGAACAGGTAAAACTTATGTTTATTTACGCACTGCTTTACAATTATTTCAGCGTTACGGTTTACGTAAATTTATTATAGTTGTTCCTTCCGTTGCTGTCAGGGAAGGGGTTTTAAAGACTTTAAAAGTTACTGAAAGACATTTTCGAGAACTTTATAGTAATCCACCTTATCGTTATTATATTTACGATTCCGTTAATCTTTCCCAAGTGCGTCAATTTGCACTTTCTGATGGATTAGAAATTATGGTGATGACAATAGATGCTTTTAATAAAGCTGCTAATGTTATTCGTCAGAGTACAGATAGGTTAATGGGTGAAACACCACTGCATTTAGTACAATCAACCCGTCCTATTTTAATATTAGATGAACCGCAAAATATGGAGAGTGAAAAAAGTATGGCTCTACCGCTCCCTTTATGATATTTTCGGTAAAATATCCCTGAAACCCCGCTTATTAATTTAGATTAAACCCATGTACACCAATGGTTTTGGATATATTAAAAGGATGTTTGATCATAAGGGGAACGGTAGAACCAAAAGTATTGCAGCTTTAGCATCTCTTCATCCTTTGTTTATTCTCCGCTATAGTGCAACTCACAAAAACCCCTATAATTTAATTTATCGGTTAACCCCATGTGCTGCTTATAATCAAGGTTTAGTTAAAAAAATTGAAATAGGTTCTGTCATCAAAGAAAATGACTTTAATCAAGTATTTTTGCGATTAGAAAGTATTACCAGTCAAAAGAAAACTATTACTGCTAAAATTGCTGTTCATCAATTACAAAAAAATGGTACAGTTAAAGAAAAGGTAATTACAGTAAAGCCTGGAGATTCTCTATTTGAAAAAACTAACCGCAGTGAATATGCAGATTTTGAAATAGAAGAAATTAATCCTGGTTCTCAAACAGTGCTTTTTACCAATAACTTAGAAATTAGTAGAGGTGAATCTAAGGGAACTGATAAAGAAGCTATTTTTGAGGCACAAATTCGTTATACTATTGAAGAACATTTTCGTAAACAAAAAAGACTAAAATCCCAAGGTATCAAAGTTATTTCGCTATTCTTTATAGATAAAGTCGCTAATTATAAAACCGACACTGGGCAAGATGGTATTATCTGTCAGTTATTTAAGCAAGCCTTTGAAGAGTTAAAGGTAAAATATCCAGAATGGGAATCATTGACACCTGAACAAGTCCAATCTGCTTATTTTGCCCAAAAGCGCAAAAAGGGAGGAGAAACTGTTTTTGAAGATAGCACCACTGGCACAGCTAAAAAAGACGAAGAAGCTTATAACTTAATCATGAAGGATAAAGAGAGATTACTTTCTTTAGATGAACCTGTAGCTTTTATATTTTCTCATTCTGCATTAAGAGAAGGTTGGGATAATCCTAATGTTTTTCAAATTTGTACCCTCAATCAAACAACATCAGAAACTAAAAAACGCCAAGAAATTGGTCGGGGTGTGAGATTAGCTGTAAATCAAACAGGAGAAAGAATATTTGATGAGAGAATCAATATTTTAACCGTTATAGCTAACGAAAGTTATGAAAAATATGTAGCAACATTACAACAAGAAATTGAAGATGAGTATGGTAAAGAAGGTGTACCACCAAAACCACCTAACGCTAGAGAAAAAGGTGTAGCTAAATTACGTAAAGAATACTTATTAAAACCAGAGTTTCAAGAATTGTGGGAGAAAATTAAACATAAAACTCGTTATGCTGTGCAAATCCATACAGAAAAACTGATTGAGGAAGTAGTTAAGGAATTAGATACAAAAACTATTAATCCTCCTCGGATTACTATTACTAAAGCACGGGTAGAGGTAGGCAATGAAGATATATTAGAAACCATACAACTTACCACCAGTAAAACGGCTATGATGTTAACTGGAAAACGACCTTTACCTAATATAATTACCATCATGGTAGACTTATTAGAGAATACAACTCCATCTGTATCATTAACTCGTCATACCTTATTAACAATAATAAAACGATTGAATAATCAAAAAAGTGTACTTTCTAATCCTCATGAATTTGCTACAGTAGCAGTACAAATTATTAAAAATAAACTAGCAGATCATTTAGTAAATGGGATTCAATACGAAAAAATAGATAATTGGTATGAAATGACTCAGTTTCAAGATGAGATTGAAACTTGGCAAGAATATCTAATTCCGGCAAATCGTTCGGTTTATGATCATGTGATTGTTGATAGTCAAGCCGAAAATATACGAGATAGTATTGAAGGTAAATTTGTTGCAGATTTAGAAAAAAGAGATGATGTAAAACTATTTGTAAAACTTCCTAATTGGTTTACTGTACCTACACCTGTAGGGGAATATAATCCAGATTGGGCGGTTATTATGGAAGATAGAGACGAACATGGAGAAGCAGTAGGTAAACCACTTCTTTACCTGATTCGTGAAACAAAAGGTACAAGAAATTTAGATGAATTGCGACCTGATGAAAAACGTAAAATTATCTGTGGTGAAAAGCATTTTCATCAAGCATTAGGAGTAGATTACCGAGTGGTAACTAGCGTTAATGAGATTACGATCTAAATAAACCGGAAATGCAGGGCGATTATGAGGTAAAATTAGAAGAAATGGTTTGAAGGCAGAGCCTTATAGAATTCATTCCCATACAGAGTATGGGAACGAGAAAAACGTCTGAACTATGATTTGTAGGATTATTTTGATGAAAATGAGGGATTCATCATAAAAATCATCAAAATCACAAAAATCATAGTTTAGACATTAATTCTCGCGCTGCTTGGGGTGAAAAACTAACAGAAATAGAACCTTCTACCAGATTTGGTGTGAGAGGTGCAGAAGACATAACCTACTTATTAATAATTATTCGTAATTATCCACATTACCATATCCAGATCCCCGACTTGTTTGAGAAGTCGGGGATCTTTTGTTCCTTTTTGTTCAATAAAGAGATAAATTCTTAATAAGCAGTTTTTGACATATTTCCTGTATATTTATTCCTAGAAATAAATACCTATTGTTGTACAGTAATAGTTAAAGAAAACAAATTCTCTAGTCTTTTTTTCCACAAATCACGCAAGATTAACAAAAGATTAATATATGATTTACGATAACCGCACGGAAGTAAGAAAAGTTTTAATTATTACCCTACTGCTTAACGTATTTGTAATGGGCTTAAAAGTCCTTGTGGGTCATTGGACAGGTTCTTTAAGTTTGCTGGCTGATGCTTTACATAGTGTGACTGATAGTGCCAATAATGTCTTAGGCTTAGTTGCTATTAAGTTTTCTTCACCATTGCCAGATCGGGAGCATCCTTATGGGCATAATAAATTTGAAGCACTAGGCGCTTTGGGGATAGCTGCATTTTTAGGAATAGCTTGTTTTGAAATTGTCCAAGGTGCAGTAGAAAGAATTCTCAAAGGTGGCGAACCTGTAAAAGTATCACCTCCAGAATTGTGGTTATTACTGATTGTGTTAGGAATAAATATTTTTGTCGCCTTTTATGAACGGAATGTGGGAAAAAGAGTAGGTAGTTCCATTTTAATCGCTGATGCTACCCATACCATGAGTGATGTTTGGGTGACAATCTCCGTTATTGGTGGTTTAATTGGTGTGTGGCTGGGTTATCAGTGGTTAGATGTAGCACTAGCTTTCCCCGTGGCTTTACTGGTATTTTGGAGCGGTTGGTCAGTTCTAACCGAGAATTTACCCTGGCTTGTGGATCAAATGGCCATAGCCCCCGAAACTATTCATACAATTGCAGTTTCTGTCCCCGGTGTCCTTAACTGTCATGATATCGCTTCCCGCGGTGTCATTGGTCGTCAAGTGTTTATAGAAATGCACTTAATTGTTGATGCACCAGATGTAGAAACGGCTCACAATATCACAGAGGAAGTTGAAAAACAACTAGAACAACGTTTTCATCCTGTGAGGATTTTAATTCATGTTGAGCCACCTGCATATCAATCTGAGCGCATCACCTTTGAAGCCGAACAAACATAATTTGGTAGCAAATAATTTTATTTTTCCAACCGCACCGCATACCACTGTAAATATTCTCCAGGACCCACATCTAAATTACAACTTGTATCCAGCAAATATTGTGCTTGTTCGCTAACAGACTCAAATTTTTGCACATCCAATGGTAAATCCGCGAATGCAATTTGTGATAAAGTTTTTTCCAGCTTGATTAATAATTCCGCCACTGTCAGAAATTGTTCTGGTTGATTTGTTTCCAAAACAACAAAATCGTCCTGCTGATACATTAATTGATTTGGCATTTTTAGTAATTAGTAATTTAGTAATTTGGTAATTGGTAATTGGTAATTGGTGATAGTTTTACCACTGACAACTGACAACTGGGAGAACTATTTTTGGCAATGACCGATAATTTATCTTCCAAATGCTTCGCCCCTACTGACAACTGACAACTGACAACGAACAACGAACAACTGACAACTGACAACTGACAACTGTACGGGCGAAGCATTTGGAGAAATATTTTTGGCAATGACCGATAATTTATCTTCCAAATGCTTCGCCCCTACTGACAACGAACAACTGACAACTGACAACTGACAACTGACTAAGATGGATATACTGGCATTGTAAAATGAAACCATGCACCACCGTGGGGAGATGAATCTACCCAAATTTGACCGTAATGGGCGCGGATAATGCGTTGACATAAACAAAGACCAATTCCATATCCATCTGTACTTTGATCACGTTGGAGACGGAAAAGATTCTCAAAAATGCGATCGCGGTTTTCTTCGGGAATACCAGGTCCTGTATCACCAATCGTAAATTGTACTTTTTGGCTAGTGCGATGGAGTCCTGCTACAGTAATTATGCCACCAGCAGGTGTATATTTGATGGCGTTATCTAAAAGATTAACCAGGACTTGGCGAATTCGTTCAGGGTCAGCATAAACAGAGGGTAAATCCTGGGGAATATCTGTTTCCACCCTTTGGGATTTAGCAATATAGCGATCGCTCAATTCCTCTAATACCTGTAAACAAATTTCCCCTAATTGTAACTTTTGTGGTACAATTGGCAATTCTGTATCGTCACCCCGCCCAGCTTGTAACAAATCAGCAATCATCCGATCAATGATCTTGGTTTGCGTCCGAGCCTGTTTTAATAAATGTATAGCCAAACCAGGTTTCAGGCGTTGAAATCCCCCTGTATCTGGATTGTAATTAGATTGAAGAGTTTCAATAGCGATCGCCGCAGCCGTCAGAGGATTACGGAGATCATGTGCTAAAATCGCAATTACTCGGTCTTTAAACAGTAGCTGTTCTTGCAGTCTCTCCTTTTCCTGCTTCAGACGAAAAATTTCATCCCCTAGTTGAATTGCCTCGGCCGAAGTAGCAACAGAATGAATGGTAGATTTAGGCGAAATCACCTGACTCTTTTCATCCAAACATTCCTGTTTATCTGCCTGTAATTTCAAAAAAGTGGCAACAGCGTGTTGCCAACGCGGCCACCAAATTTTTAATTGTGGAATAATATTAGTACCAGCAATAGTTTGTTGAGGTTCGGGATGAATCTTAACTAGAGCAGGGGTTGCTACTAACTTAAAATGTTCCGCTAAATAGGGTTGTTGTCCAACATCAATAATTTGTAGTTCAAAACTATACTCAGCCTCTAATTCTTTTAAGTAAGCGCGAATTTGCTGCACTTGTTGACGAGACTGAGGCCGTCCGTCAACAAACAGCAGTAGTTGAAGTGGAGCCTCAGAATAAATAGGCTGATCCTGAGAAACTTGCATGACATCTTGTTTCAGCACTGGTAACAACCTGGGGACGCTTTACAGACAGTAAAATGGGATGACGTTGCTTAATAGCCATTGTTTTTCTAATTTAATCTCTATTTTAGATTCTTCTTACTCTAATCCGATCTAGGTTTTTGGGTGGAAACGGATTTTTTTCGGAATTTTGCTGCCATTTGCTCTTACTTTTACAGCTACTAGGCTTTTAGTCAGGAATTGTTGAAGCTATCCTCACCTCCTTTAGTAATTATTTACAGAAGTCAAGAGTCCCTTAATATAAGCTTTTGGCATATATTTCGCAATTTATTCAAGTGCATACCCCTCCCCTATATAGCTAATTATGTAACACCGATGCAACTTGCGATCGCTTCCCCAATAGAAGCATTAAATCATCTCCAAGCCATTTATCAATTCTTGCAAACAGCCTAAGAGTCGCCTTATTCCCAGCTTACCACTTCAAACCATTGGCGAAAACTTTCCATTAGTTCCTCAAAACCTATAGTCGCCGCTATTGGCGTTGCGAAGCAATATTCTACCAACCAAAAGATGTATAAAATTAGACTAAATATGCTCTTGAAAATAAAGCCGATATAAATCACAAAGACATTTAACTTTATTTCCTTTAAATTCAATCAATCCCAAACTGCGTAATTTTAAAGCTTGAGTAGAATCTATTTTAATAGGAATATCACTATTAATCACTTGTTGCATTGCTATTTTTAACAAATCATCTTTTTCTAATTCTGAAAGATAGAAATTTAAAAACTTGCCATAAGGACTTTGATTAGTGGGTGCAACTTCCAGAAAATTTGATAAAGTTAAATTACCTTTAGCAATTGTATCAAGCGCAGTTGTTAATAAATAAGGATGACCATTAATCATATCTCTTAATTGGTTTATTTCTGTATCTGAAAAATTTAAACTGTATTTTTGAACTAATTCTTTTATTTGTGTAAGATTAAATTCGCCTATTTCTACAGACAAACCCACATTAAAAGGAGATTGATTAAGATTTATAGAAGTATCAACTTCTTGAGAATGGGCAATTACTAACCGTAAATTTTGCCAAATATCTTCTGTTTTCGCTTTTTCATGCCAAGCTCTTAATAAAGCAGAAAATTGTTGAGTAATTTCAGGATAAGGGAAAATTTCATCAATATTATCTAAACCTAATACTAAAGGACTATCAATAAATGGTAAAATATATTTTTTTAAATAATTAGTGCAGTTATCTTGATTACCAAGACGACTACTCCAAGATTTCTCTATTTGGTCTTCTATTCCTAACTCTAAACTCAGAATTGCACAAAACCACTGTAAAAAAGTCTTGAGGTCAGTAAGATTTTCTTGATTCCATAAATTAATAGAAACTGTCCGATATCCTTTTTGTTTAGAATGATCAAAAATGCGACTGATTAAATGAGTTTTACCCATTCTGCGGGGGGATTTGATGCGAATTAATGCCCCTGGTTGCAGGATATTTTGATAACAGTTATTTTCAATTTCTGGACGTTGGATATACAAAGAAGAAATATTTTGTGATTGATTTTCTGGTTGTTTAGGAATGGTTAATAACTGTTCTTTAATAAACCGACTCACACCTTTATAAACTAAATTATCTGGTGATTTTGGCTTAGTAATGGAAATATGATCATCATCTGTTGCGGTAGGTTGAACATCTTTAATCCCTGGATTAGCACTATCTGGGTCTACAACCAAAACTATTTTAGTGGGTTTTGTTTCATAATAAACTTTTGTCGTAATTGCCATTGCATCAACATTTTGCCGATACCATTCATTCAATTGACGCAATTGGGGAAGATGGGATTTCAGTTCATCAACACTAACAGTAGTTCGTGCGAGAGTACCAATATTATTAATTAAATTAGCTAGATGAGCACCAGTATGAGGAGTGGATAAAAAAACAATACCTTTAGTTTGTTCAATAACTGATTTTTTATTAAAAGTTTGAGCATTTCTTAGCATTTCTTTGACTAATAAACCACCCATACTATGAGTAACAAATATAATTGGATATTTTCCAATATCATTAACTGCTAAATATTCTAATAAATTACTAGCACGGTCAAAAAGTGGCATTGTTGAACCTTTCCACTCAAAGGGTGCAGCATTATAACCAAAAGACCAAATCCCTAAATCTGGTCGTTCTTGTGCAAGCCACATTAACCAGAAATTATCATCATTTGGTAATTCGTGAGGATGCCAAGTTGATCTTGCGTGACCACCTAAACCATGAACAAAAATCACATCTCCGCAGCGTTTGGGATTTTCACATCCTGATATTTTGATTAAACCTGTGATTTCTGTGGGTTCAGGTTTTGGGGTTTTACCGAATAATTTACCAAGAAAGCTGAAAACCATACTAATAAGGACAATTAGTTTATCAGTAATGAATTATATCTTACTTTTGGTATAAAACAAACGAAACCCAAGATTTTATCTACTAAAAATATGATCGCCCATTCCCCCACATTCCCTAAAAGTGATCGTTGACAACAATCATTCAGATTCCTCACCTCGATAAGATTGGCGACTGTGGCGAACATGAAGAATTGCGACAACATCTTCCATAACTACAAACAAAACTCGATATTTTCTTTTTTTTCCGATCCATATTTGCCGAACCTCACAACCAATAACTTTGGATTCTGGTGCTTTGCTACAGCGATTAGGAAAATTTTGTAATGATGCGATAGTATCTTGAAATTCATAGTACCAATTGTTTGCCACTTCAGGACTCAGATTATCGCACATCCAACGATAGGAAGTTTCTATTTCTTGAAAGGCTGTAGGTTGAATAATAACTTGATAATTCATGAGCGAGGAGGAATGTTAAATTTGTCTTTTAGGGTTGCCAATGCCTCCTCGACAGGAATTCCTTGACCTTGCTCAAACTCATCTAGTCCCTTACGAATACCTACTATTGCTTCAAGGTAATCAATTCGCTCTAAGAGTTCTCGATATATGCTTGGGGGATGTTTTGGATCTGTTTTCAGTGATTGCAAAAAACTAAATAAATCCTCTAGGATTTCATTGGGGGTGTTGTCAATTTCTTGTAGGAGCAATTCTTTGATAGTCATTACTGTTAATCGCCAAATTTACATTTCTATTAGCTATTCTAAATCATTCATGAGAAATCTGCCTCTTTAAGCAGTAGCAAATTCTGTTAAACTGCGTTTACTTGGATGGTGGAAACCCAAAACAATATCACTTTGTGGTATTCCATTTGATAACAAATCATCAACAATACATAAATTAGTTACATCTTCTTCCACCCAAACTTTACCATTTTTAATGCAAAGATAGATGATAATATGCTGTATCTGTTTTTTGTCATCCCAGCCAAACCGAAACCAAATATACTGATCTCTTTTTTCATCAAAAGCTAAACGTTCACTAGCTTCAATTTTGCCATTTTCAACATTTTGAGGATTACTCATTTCGTAATATTCTGTCAATATCTTTTTGATAGCATTCCGGTATTGTTCTAGTTTATCCATAGTTGAATTTCCTCCTTTTTTGTATTTACGACTATTAACAAAAAGTGATTTTCTTGACTGACTGCTTGTACAGATTTAGAAGGCGGTTGTGCCAGGTATCGAATTTCTGAAAGCCTATTCTTTCGTGGAAAATGAGTGCTTAATAAATCTTAACACTGCTCTGAAAGCCTTACCTGCTACAATCTACAAGTCTCCGCAAGAAGAGAGGAGTACCACCCCACAAACGACCCCCTATCTTCCACTTCCTTTCCTTTATACATAATATTAAGGTACAAATAAGGTAACGTACCTACGTAACGTTTATACGTAGTTAAATATTTTTCTTCCCATAAGGGTGGTTCATCATATCTCATCCAGTCTCCCCCTTCCTCTTTTCCCTTCTTCCATCCTACCCTTTCGGCAAAACTATCATACCCTTCATTGCTCCATTTTGTAAATCTTTTCTTATCCCAGTCAAAATCTAAAGAATTACCTGTTTCCAGATATATCCTTTTCTGAACACTAAAACCGAATTTTCCTTTTGAGTTATCCACCCATAATTTATCTACTGCTTTTAAATCCTGACATTGAAAGTTTTTCATATCATTTAATACTAAATAACCTTCTTTTTCTGTTTTAGCGGAAACAAGAATAAACTGCCAATTTTTACTATCTGCATCTTTCCATCTATTTTGCTTCATTAAATAGTCTAATTCAGCTAATAAATGTTTCTTTAAATCTTCATGATATTCTGTATTTGATTTCTCTAAATCAAGCTGACGATAAAGCGAAGCTACAATATCAACATTACCATTGTAGAGAATATTGAGGTCTAACTTAAATAAATCTGTACTAGATTTTAATTGAGATTTGAGAAGATTATATTTATTTAATGCGATTTTGTAATTTTCTAATGCCTTATTTTGATTACTTTCTAATTTAGCTTTTACATAGTAGATATAAACTAAAGTAGCTAAATAACTAGAATCATTTTTCTCAACATTATTTTCTTTGGGTAATTTTTCAATACTTTTTATAAAATCTTCTTTTGCTTTGTTATATTTTGGATCTAATTGGGAGTTTTTATCCTCGTCTGTTTGTAAAGATTCATACCCTAAAACTAAAGAACTATCTAATAAAGCTTCTTTAAGTTCTTGGTTTTTGATTTTTTCTTGTAAAACTAAACCTGCAATATTTAAAAATTGATTGGCTTCATTTACTTGATTTTTTTGTTGTAGTTGAGAAGCGACTGCTGATAATTCCCGAATCTTAGAAACATTCTGTTCCATTTTAGAAACATTTTGTTTTGCCATAAATGCAGTTATTCCAAAAAATACAGCAAAAACCACACTAATAGATAAAACTAATCCTCCTGTTTTCTTCGCAATTGCTAATTGTCTTTCAGCTTCCTGTTTAGCTTCCGCTTCAATTTTGATCGCTTTTTCCTCTTGTTCTTGTGTACCACTAGCTGCTAAAAATTCCCTATCTTCAAAACCTAAACTTTTATCCTTTACCCAAACTTCTGCTTCTGCTAAAGATTCCCCTCTCAATAATCGGGATTTATCCTGTTTACCTGATAACAACCACTGTCGAAAATTCTCTGCATAAGGACGTAAACTAGCTAAAGTTTTTTCAATCCATAAACCATCAAAAATCGTCTGATAAATCCGATTATAAATTTTCAAATTACCATTCTTTTTAACAACAATTCCTGCTAACTGTAAATCACTTTGTTCAATACTATTATCAGTATCAATTCCTTGTGAATGCCAAATTTGTTGATATAAATCTAATAAATACGCTGCTTTATTTTCATCTCTTTTTAAGATTCTATCCCGAATGGTTCTAAAATGTTCCGGTTCATCTTGAGATTCCCAATTTTCAATTACTTTATTTTTAACTAAATTCTCTACAAAACTAGCCTCTTCTCCCGTCGGAATTTCATCTTTAGATTTACAAATAAAATTACAAATTTTCTGAGTTAAAAATGGCTGTCCTCCCGTCCAATCTAAAATCACTTTGAGTACAGTTTCAGGATTTTTAGTTTGGTGAGAAAATCCATCTATTAAAGGTAAAGCTTCTGTAAATTCAAAACCTGTTAATTCAATCCCTTTACCAATATTAAAAGGAGTCCGTTTTTTATCTTGAATTAATTCTGATGGTGTAGCAACTCCCAACAATACAAAGGTAATACGGTTATATTCAGAATTGTCAACTCTTTGATTAAAAAAGGCACGAATTAAAGCAAAGAAATCATCAACAGGAAAATCTAAACTGAGGATACTATCAATTTCATCAATAAAAATTACTATTTGTGTAGGAACTAATTTTAATACTTTATCAATAAACTTACCAAAAACCTGCACGTTAGAAAGTCGTTTATTTTCTTCCCACAAAGCATCTAAATCAAATTTATCTTCTAACTTTAAACTTTCAGAAATATGATTAATAATGCCATTATACCATTGTTCAGAATTTAGCCCTGATGTGCCAATAGCAGTTAAATCAATAGCCACACAAGCAATTTCTTCAAATTGTAATCTTTGCATGGTGCGAACCCGCAAACTTGATTTACCCATTTGTCGAGAGTTCAACACAAAACAAAACTCTCCCGCTTTCACGGCTTGATATAAATCCTCATCAGCTTTGCGTGTGACGTAGGTGGGTGCATTTGGAGGAAGACTACCACCAAATTGATATTGATAATTTTGGGAAGTCATGGTTTTATAATCAATGGATAATAGTAGAGATATTAGGCTAAAAACGCATCCCTTCTTCCGGTGAGAGAAAAAGAAACCAAAAACAGTCGGTTTTAACCGACTTGAACTTTAAGACAGGGAATAGATTCCCTGGCTGACTACCAAGCCCGAAAAATGCTAGTGTAGAAAGTGAAAATCAATTTGTGATTTCTTTGTGTTTTCCCGTAACTACCCCGCTGTATTTCTGAGTTTTGCTGTTTTACTATCCTTAACAGCCTGTGCTAACAGTCAATCTGCTAAAAACCTAGAACAATCATTAGCGGCTGACCCTCAGTTGCAAAATAATCCTGTTCCCTTTGGCAAACCTCAGAGTCAGCAAACAACACCAAACCCCAACACATCAACAATTAAATTACCGGCTGATTTTCCCGCAGATATACCCATTTATCCCAATGCCAAACTAGAGGAAATTACACCAGCTAATTCGGAAAATAAAATATCAATTCGGTGGCAAAGTGCAGATCCTAGTAATTTAATTACCAGCTTTTATCGTCAGCAATTTCAGGCTAAAAACTGGCAGATTGTGCAACAGCCTCAAGATGATGTAGATGGGGCTTTTTCCGCCCGACGCAATGATCTACTCATCAATGTCACAATTAAACCACAAACCGTTACCAAAGCCGCACCCAATCAACCGCAAACTGCTACTAAATTATTAATTGAATATTCATCTAATTCTAAGGACACATCAACTAACCCAGTTACACCATCAGATAATTCTGAATTTATCGGTCCAGTATTACCTAAAACTGATAATACTAACGTAGTCACTCAGTCAACCCTACAGCCAACCACCCAACCGGAAACCTTAACAACTCAGGAATTTACTGATATTCAAAAAGCACCACCCGAATGGCGATCTCATATTCAAGATTTAGCTACATTAGGTATTTTATCCATTGAACCGAAAACCAACGAATTTTTCCCTGATAAAATTATCACCCGTCGGGAATATGCCCGCTGGTTAGTTGCAGCTAATAATGCCATGTATGCGAATAATCCAGCCAAACAAATCCGGTTAGCATCCCCCAGCACTCAACCAGCTTTTAGAGACATCTTAACCAAAGATCCTGATTTTCCTGTCATTCAGGGATTAGCCGAAGCAGGTTTAATTCCCAGTGCTTTGTCAGGAGATGCCACAGCGGTTTTATTTCGTCCTGATGCACCCTTGACGCGAGAACAATTAATCCTGTGGAAAGTTCCTTTAGATACTCGCCAAGCCTTACCCGCAGCCAATTTGGAAGCCGTTAAACAAACTTGGGGTTTTCAAGATGCAGGTAACATTGAACCGAAAGCATTAAAAGCAGTTTTAGCAGACTTCCAAAATGCTGAACAATCAAATATTCGCCGAGTTTTTGGTTATACAACCTTATTTCAACCCAAAAAACCTGTAACTCGTGCTGAAGCTAGTGCAGCTTTATGGTATTTCGGTACTCAAGGCGAAGGAATATCAGCAACGGAAGCTTTAAAGCTGAAAAGGTGAATTTTATTTTAGATCAAATAAACATTCGACAGGCCGAATAGCCTGTCATATTTACTTGCTAATTCTTGACTTTACTTTTCGGGTTTAGTCGTTGGTGTGGCTGTTGGTGTGGCTGTTGGTGTGGCTGTTGGTGTGGCTGTTGGTTTAACCGTTGGTGTGGCTGTTGGTTTAACTGTTGGTTTAACTGTTGGTTTAACTGTTGGTTTAACTGTTGGTTTAACTGTTGGTTTAGCCGTTGGTTTAGCCGTTGGTTTAACTGTTGGTTTAACTGTTGGTTTAACTGTTGGTTTAACCGTTGGTTTAGCCGTTGGTTTAGCTGTTGGTTTAACCGTTGGTTTAGCCGTTGGTGTAGCCGTTGGTGTAGCTGTTGGTGTTGGTTTATCAATGATGTTCTTAACTTCTTCATTTAGTTTTTGACGAAGTTGCAAATCAGCAATCCCAGTTTCTGAGAGTTGATGTTTTTTCTGGTACTCCTTTACCAACTCTTCTAACTGGGGACTGTAGAATTGATCACGGGGAAGTAGAGTTTTTGGTTTAAGTACAGTATTCAAATTAGCTTGCAGAATTTCGACGATCTTCGCGGCTTGATCTTGGGTTTTGGGACCTACTTTCCCGTCCACCTTTAACTTGTAGCCTGTTTGAAATTGATTGATAGCCTTTTTTGTTTCCTCATCAGTCAGAGGATCTTTGGTAACTTTAACGTTATAACCCAACCCCCGTAATACGGATCGGAATTCGTCCGGCGTATAGTTGCGCTGACGGGCTGCAAAAGCTATGTCTGAAGCTACAACACTAGCTACTACCATACAGGTTAAAGCTATAGTTACTCTAGATTTGTCGAAACTACACCACATCATAAAAACTCCTTGGGATTAAATCCTTGATATTAAGAGACTAACAGGTAATTTTGAAGTTTTTTTAACCTCTGGCTTCATAATTAATGATTAATTCTGATTAATTTGACTTTGATTGATTATTAATGGGTATAAGAAAAATTACTACTCGACATCTGCTAATAGTCTCAATTCTGAAAAATCTGTGTTGCTACTTGTTTATACCAACATACTTTAATTTTAGCAATATTTAGTCACTCCTCAACGTACCTAAAACTGGGTTTCAAACTGATGCTACTGTATTTCGTAAACCCACAATTTACCACATATAAGAAACCATGAGTAAATTAAAAAATTACCAGCGAAAAAACCTATGGTTTGAAAGAGTAATGGCAATTACTGCCACTGCTAACTTAGTATTAGTTTTCTTTGATTTAAGTTACGTACCTTGGCGAGATTTTTACTTCCGCAGACTTCCTGAACTAACTCGTTTATACGATCCAATTAAAGGTATTGAACCTCATCGTGATACAAAAAAATATTTAGAAGCAGTAGCTAGATTGGAAGTACAGGTAACTCAAACAGGCTTAATCTCACCGCAAGTCAAAGCCAAATTAGCAGACCTTCGTTTTCTCAGCAAAGAAATGATTGAAACTAATCCTTTTGCCGGTGCGGGAAAAAGTGGAACTCTAGAAAAAATCAAAAACCGAATGCGGGAACGCGTCAGTAAAGAATCTGCAAAAGGTGCATTTAATACTTTTTGGAGTCAAGAGTATTTATCTAAACATGGTTGGAATCAGGAAATAGACTTTTTCAACCAGAAAATTCGTCCGGGAATTGCCAAAAACTATTATCGTAAAATTGGTGAAAATGGGGAATTTTTGAATAATTTTTGGATAATTGATTTACCATTTGTCGTTTTATTTGCTATAGAATTATTAGGACGTACTTTCTTCATCAAACGTAGATATAGTCATTTAAGTTGGTTAGAAGCAATTCTCTGGCGGTGGTATGATCTATTATTACTAATACCAATTTGGCAATGGTTACGAGTCATCCCAGTGACCATAAGACTAGATCAAGCCAAATTAGTTGATTTTTATGTAATTAGACGGCAAATTCATCAAGGTATTCTTGCCAATTTTGCCGAAGAAATTACAGAAATTGTCGTAGTACAAGTAATTAATCAATTTCAAGGTTCAATTCAACGAGGTGAAATTACTCGTTGGTTATTAGAATCAGAAAATGTGCGTTCTTACATAGATATTAATAATATCAATGAAGTCGAAGCAATTACTGGATTGTTAATTAAAACTCTTGTTAATCAAGTATTACCAAAAATCCAACCAGAAGTAAATGCCATTTTGTGCCATAGTATTGAAATCGCTTGTCAGCAATTACCAGGCTATAGTAATATCCGCATGGTACCAGGATTAGGTAAAGCCCAAACACAAATTAGTGAACAACTAGCTACCCAAATTACTAATAATATCTATGCTGCTTTAGCTAGTACCATCAAAGATCCTGTCGCGGCAAAACTTTCCACTCAGCTAATAGAAAAATTTACAACTTCATTCACTTCAGAAATTCAGAAAAAACAAGTTCTGGTAGAAATTCAAAGTTTACTAAATGACTTTTTAGAAGAAGTTAAAATTAACTACATTCAACGTTTATCCCAAGAGGATATAGATAAAATTTTGGAAGAAACTAGAAAAATGCGAACGGAATCATCCAGCAGTTTATCTATTCGTCAATAAAACATTAGCCAATAGATAGATGAAAATTATCAGAATTTTTGCCAACCTGGAATCAATAGGCATCCCAAAGCATTTCTGATAGCTTGCGTGGCGTAGCCATGCAATATTAAGTGTAGGGTGGGCATTGCCCACTAAAACCTGTCTAGATTGGTATTTCCCACCCTAGGTATATTTCAAAAATCAAATAGGATTCCTATAGACATAGTTATCATTCATTAAAACCATGAATAAAATCATAGATGCGGATATTAATCAGATTGATATCAGATTATTTTTGGAAGAGATAACTCCCGCACAAGCAGAAACTTTATGTGGTGGTTATTGTCAATCATCACAGGATGATCAAGATGCGTACATGAATGATATTGCTGAGATTATCAATAATGCCAAAAAACAAACTCAAGGTGTAGATAATAAACGCAGTAATCAGAAGATTAATACCATAGATAAATCCAAAAAAACTTACCTGAATGGAGTAGAGATACCCCGCAAGGGAAAAACCGTAGTTATATCTTTTTGAATTTTAAATGTGGATTTAACAGGCTAATTTAGGTACATCATTGGCTTTATTGAGAATAAATAAACTTTCATCTCCCCCACGGCCAATTCTTAAAGTTTCATCTAAGTAAGTAATATCGAGAGTGGCAATTCTCCCTTGAGGATTATTAGCTACTACAACTTTAAATGGATTTAATTTAGGGGTATTAATACCGACAATTTTTTCAATAGCTAAATAACGTTTATCAAAATAAACATTGATGCGTTTATCTGCTGTATTTGATATATCTATGGCAGGTTCAAAATTAGCTGTTACTTTCACATATCCTGATATTAAACCCAGAGGATGTTGCACTTGAGCTAGATTAAAAAATAGTTTATCGGCAATATTAATTACTTGATAAACTTTACCTATTTGTAATCCCAATGGTAGAGAATCTAAAGAACGGATTTCTCTAGCTGTGGAGTATTGCAGTTGCCAAGCACCATCTAATAAATCCGTAGCATGGAGAAGAGGTTGAGGGTTAGGATTGAGACTTTCTAGTTCTGTTGTTAATTGTTCAATTTCCTCAACTAAACTTTTATCAAGCTTTAAATTAGTAAGAGGATAACCATCACTGTTAATTTGATTTTTTTTGATAGTTGCTTGTAATTTCTCTTTCAAAAGTTGATTATTCATGAGATGAAATATTTGTATAAAACTTTTTGTAAATTATTGGCACTGGTACGAGTATATCTTATATTCCCAAATAAATAACCTGGCAGTTATTATCAACTACCAGGCTTTTGATTACTCAAAAATTATGTTATGGAGAAATTACAGAATACCCCAGAAGTGGAGAAAGCCTTTACCAGAAAATAGTTCAATCAAAGCTGCTGCTGAAAAGCCAATCATTGCTAAACGACCATTCCAGATTTCTGCTCCAGGTGTAAAACCCCATTGCCAAGCGTTGCGATCCGTATCTACATTTGCTTTGGCTGTCTTTGTTGCATTAGTCATTATCAGCACTCCAGTTAGGATCTACTCGGCTTTATTGCCTTATGTAAATAAATATAACAGTTTTTTTGCAAAAAAATAACATTTATTTACATTTTTTTTGCGATTATATGTATATGAGGATCTTATGCTTAAACCACGTGGTCTGGTTCTAAAGCACAGGGATACGCCGAATCCCCCGTTTCTACCTGAATAGTAGAGTGTTGAATCCCGAAATGGTGTTCAAGTTCCTGAGAAACTTCCCATAAAAAAGCATCACCAGGATAGCCTTCTGGCATGACTAAATGAACTGTGAGTGCGGTTTCTGTCGTACTCATAGCCCAAATGTGAAGATCATGAATTTTCGACACCCCAGGACATTCAATTAAGTAATTTTTCACAGCCCTGGGTTCAATTCCTGCTGGTACGCCATCAAGTGCCAAATTTACGGAGTCTCTAAGTAAATGCCACGTCCCAACTACAACAACAGCCACCAGCACTAAGCTAACTAAGGGGTCAAGCCACAGCCAATGGGTAAATAAAATCGCAATTCCAGCTACCACAACTCCCAAGGATACCAAGGCATCAGCAGCCATGTGTAAAAATGCTCCCCGAATGTTTAAATCACTTTTGCGTCCTGACATAAACATGAGTGCAGTAGCAGTATTAATGATAATGCCGACCAGGGCAACACCAATAATAGTTTCTCCCGATACTGGACCAGAATCATTAAAGCGGCGAATAGCTTCCCAAGCAATAGCACCCATAGACAAAAGCAAGACCACAGCATTGATTAAAGCAGCTAAAATCGAAGAAGCACGCAAGCCATAGGTATAGCGGTGGCTGGGAGGACGACGGGCAAGGGAACTTGCACCCCACGCCAGGAGGAGTCCCAATACATCACTTAGGTTGTGACCCGCATCAGCAAACAAAGCCAAGGAATGGGCTAAGTAGCCATAGGTTGCTTCAACAATGACAAATCCTATATTCAGTGCAGTCCCAATGGCAAAAGCCCGGCTAAATGTGGCTGGGGCGTGACTGTGATGGTGTCCATGTTCGTGGTGATGATGGTGGTCGTGGTCCTGTGTCATAGTGATGAGTTGGGAGTAAAGAACGGATTATTTTCACTTATTAGCAAGTTATGAGTAAGAAATAATCAAGATACATTGCTTTATCTCTCATTTTTAGAGATTTTTCCATTCTTCTAAACTTAATTTAGCTTGATGAATTACAATAGCGTATAATGTGCCAATCGGAATATCTTTACTGTGCATTGGTAATACAACCATTCTACCATCGGAATGTTCTAAAACTAAATGACTACCTTTTTGATGATTTTCTATAAATCCTGCTTTTTTTAATTTGCGTAATGCTTTTTTAGGAGTAATAGCAGATAATTTATCGCTCATGAAACTAACTCGATAATTAGAAATGTTCCCGAATTTTTCTCAATTCTGGGAATAGGTAAACCCCGTTTTTCTAATGTTTCTAAATAAGCTAATACTGCTTCAGTAACATTTTTTTCTGCTTCAGAAAAATCTTGACCAAAGGAAGAAATATAATTGAGTTGGGGTATGGTAGCAATTACCATATTGCTATCACTATCAAAGCTATATTCTACTGGAAACTCTAGTCTATCCATAATCATAGTACCCTTTGTATCTGCTTTGAATTATAACTTAATAATATCTCAATTATAGTTACTAGCCAGAAATTTATTTCAAGGTTCACTATTCATGGCTTTTAATACTCTTTCGATTTGCTTGGGTGCGTCTATTTGTTGGGGACTCCAAAGATACATGGCTTTGTGAAAATATTCTTCACTGTTGGCTTTATCTCCTATTTTTTGATAGGTTAATGCTTGTTGAAAGTAGGCTTCTGCTAGATCACATTTTGCACCAATTTTATCTAAGATTTCAATTGATTCTTGATGATGGGTAAGGGCTGTTTTAAAGTCATTTTGGATAGAGATTTACCATCCATTAAATCGTCTCTTTACTGATTAATTTGCGTAATTCTTCCATCTTGTCAAAATCTGGTTTCATACCAAGACGATGAAAATAATCCTGGGCTTGTTCTAACCATTCAATAGTCTTAACTAAATTACCACGTTCTTTCTCTAATTTACACAAAGATTCATAGTGGTGAGCAATACGACGTTTTTCATTATTTATTTTTGCTATAATTAAACCTTCTTTCAAAAGATGTTCTGCTTTATCTAAATCTCCTAGAATTATAGAAATCTCAGCAAGCCAATTTTGGGCATAGTTATTAAATCTATGCCATCTAATTTCCTTAGTATTTTGCAGAATATTTTCAAATATTAACCTTGATTGTTCATATTTTTTTTCAAAGAACAATATTTCGGCTCTGTAATAACTAAAGAAAATTAGATAACGTTTAGATTGCCTATCTTCAATATTACTTTTATTTATAAGATTTTCTGCTATGTCAATAAATCTATGTGCTTCTTCATAATCTTTCTCCTTATGAGTAATAAGCACAGCAATATTAAGGGCTAATACGGACTGGGATTTAATATTTGAATAATGACGTAAATCCCATACCTTTTTAAAAATTTTATCTGAGTCATCTAAACTCTGATGCCTATTTGTCATGCTTAATGTCCAACCTTTATCAGACATTGCTTCTATAAAGGTTTGCCAATCTTGATGGTTTTCTGATTCTTGAATCAGCCAGTCTAGCCAAAATATACGCTCCTCCCAATAACCATATATGTCAATATAATCCTTTAGATCTTGCCATAAATCTCTAAGATCAAAATAACGTTATCCAGATAAATGCTATACTAAAATGGTAACTCCTAGAATATTGTAGTGATAAATTTATGAGTTCACCATTTCCAGGGATGAATCCCTACTTAGAAAATCCTGATTTATGGTCAGAAGTACATCATAGATTAATTACAGCGATCGCTATTGCTATCTCTCCTACTTTGCGTCCTCAATATCGAGTAGCTATAGAAAAACGTACCTATAGACTTGATACTGAAGACTCTTTATTAATTGGTATTCCTGATGTAGCAATTTTATCAGTTAAACAAGCACAAAAACCAAGTATTAGGAAAACTGCAATAGCGACTTTACCCACAGAAACAGAGAATAGGGCGATTACTGTAACCTTACCATTACCTTTAGAAATTAAAGAAGGATATTTAGAAATTAGAGAAGTTTCTACAGGTAAGGTAGTAACTATAATTGAGATACTTTCTCCCACTAATAAAAAAACTAAAGAAGGTAGAAAATCCTATTTAGATAAACGGGAGAAAATATTGCAAAGTGATACTAATTTAGTAGAAATTGACTTAATTAGAACTGGGGAAAAAATGCCCATTGTCACCAGGATTTCTGATACAGATTATCGCATTTTAATTGTGAGATCCTATCGGTTTCCATCGGCTCAATTATTTGCATTTTCCGTCAAACAAACTATACCTAATTTTCCCATACCTCTACAAAAAGGAGAGGAGGAAATAGAGTTAAATTTACAGAATTTGTTCTTAGAAATATATGAACAAGCTGCATTTGATTTAACTTTAGATTATCATATTCCTCCTGTACCAGACTTGTGAGCGGAAGATCGAGAATGGATGGATATATTATTAAAAGAACAAGGAAGAAGAGAGTAAATAAAAATTATTACTGACATTGCCGTTAAAATGATTGATTTGGTCTTAAAAATCCCCGTATCTAGAGACCGGGGATTATCAAAAATCCTACTCTACTTCCACCACACTAATAATCCTCTCATCCCTATTGAGTTGACAAATACTTTCACCCTTACTATCTTTGTTGAGATTAGGAACTGCATCTACCGATACGCGGATAACTCGCTCCTTATTTGTCAATAATGCAACCTCCGAACCTGGCTTTGCTGCTACCATAGCCGCTAAATTGTCGGTTTTATTATTAAATTTCACAAGTTGTATTCCTAAATCCCCCCGATTCGCAGCCCTCAACTGATTAGCATCCATAATTTTGCCATATCCCTCTTCAGTCACTAGCAATAATTGGTGATTTTTACTGACATTGACACAACCAACCATTTGCTGATTTTTCAAAAGGCGGAAAGCTTGTAAACCCATTGCAGCCCGACCCATAATCGGTAGTTGTTCATCATTAACCGGAAACCTTAATAGACGACCGCTAGAACTCGCCAAAATTAGATGTTCTCCGCTGCTGAGGAATTGGGTAAACGCTAACTCATCCTTATCTTTAAGCTTCAAAATTGTAATTCCTCGCCGTGAGAAATTCACAAACTCCGACAAAGATAGGCGTTTAATCCGTCCTTCCTTCGTCAACAGAACCATTTCCAACGTTTCGGGTTTTTCTGGCAACAAGAACCGAGTAATGATACCTTCCGTGTTACCTTGAGCGGTACTGGTAAGCATCGTAATCAATGGCGTTCCTCGCGCTGAACTTGTAGTGAGCGAAGTCGAACTACGTCCAGTAGTTAGAGGAATATCTCCCACCGTAATGGGATAGACTTTACCACCGCTAGTGAGGATTAACAGGTCTTTGTGAGTATTAGTTAATGCCGTTTGGATCAGGAAATCATGATCCAACAAGCCGTTTTCCCCTTTTGTTTTTTTACTGTTGGGGGAAATCCGCCGGACATAACCCCGCTGAGTAACTTCGACAATAGTTTCCTCTAGCGGTGCTTCCGGTTTAGGAGTGGGAATTTTCGCTGGAGAATTATCTGCTGCGTCTACTGCTGCTGGTTTAGCCTTACCTTTCTCTTCGGAAACTGGTTTTTCTGTAGTGTGAATTATTTTCGTTCGTCGCGGATCATTGTACTTCCGTTTGAGAGTTCGCAAATCTTTTTTCAGGGCTTTGAGTAATTCCCGTCTGTCGTCCAGTAATGTCCGCAATACGCTAATTTCCTGGTTAAGTTGGTCAAATTCCTGTTGTAAATTTTGCTGTTCTAACCCAGTGAGACGACGTAAGGGCATAGACAAAATGGCATCTGCTTGGACATCACTTAAATCTAGGCGATTACAAAGTGTCATTTTGGCGGTACTGCCATCGGGCGCTTGCCGTAATATAGCAATAACATCATCCAAATTTGCTAAAGCTTTCAGTAATCCTGCCAGGATATTTACCCGATTTTCCGCTTTTCCTAATTCGTAACTGTAGCGACGGTTGAGGGTATGTTCTCGGAACTTGAGAAATTCGTCTAATAGTTGTCGTAAGGTTAATTGGCGAGGTTGTCCATCAACTATAGCTAACAGAATCGCGCCAAAGTTAGTTTGTAAAGCAGTTTGGTGATATAAATGCTGGAGCAATTCCTGGGGATTTGTATCGCGTTTGAGTTCAATAACTACACGCATTCCGTCTCTGTCACTCTCATCTCGAATGTCAGAAATTCCTAGTAAACGACCTTGGTTGACTAAATCGGCGATTTTTTCAATCCAACCAGCCTTATTAACTTGAAAGGGCAGTTCAGTGACTATTAATGCTGTCCGGCGTTTAGTTCCCCTGGTGGCAGGAATTTCTTCCATTGTGACGATGCCGCGCATAATAATACTACCTTTACCAGTGGTATAGGCTTCTCTAATGCCGCCATGATCAACAATTTCCCCACCAGTAGGAAAGTCGGGACCGGGAATTAATTGAAATAATTTTTCATCGCTTAACTCTGGGTTGTCAATTAAGGCGATTAAGCCATCAACGATTTCTCCCAAGTTGTGGGGGGGGACATTTGTAGCCATCCCTACGGCGATTCCTGCACAACCATTCAGTAACAAAAATGGTAATTGAGCCGGGAGTACGGTTGGTTCTTGTTGGGAATTGTCGAAATTACCAGTAAAATCCACAGTCTCGTCGGCAATTTCTGCCAACATTCCCTCATGTCCCACTGGTGCAAGACGGGTTTCCGTGTAACGCATGGCTGCCGGTGGGTCATTATCCACGCTACCAAAGTTACCATGTCCTCCCAGTAAGGGATAACGACTGGAAAAGTCTTGGACTAGCCGAACTAAGGCATCATAAACTGATTGATCGCCGTGAGGATGATATTTACCGAGAACGTCTCCCACTACACGAGCGCATTTTCGGTAAGGTCGATCTGGTGTTAAACCGAGTTCGTGCATGGCATATAGAATCCGCCTATGTACTGGTTTTAACCCATCTCGAACATCTGGTAAGGCTCGCCCCACAATCACACTCATGGCATATTCTAGGTATGACCGTTGCATTTCGGTGTGTAGGGCGGTGGTGATGACCTGTCCCTTGGAGAGAAGGTTTAACTGTTTTGCCATGAGGTTTTTCCCTGAATTTTGACTACACAACAGCCGCTAGAAGTTGACACGCTCCGCAATCACAGCATAACGGATTAAATAGAAATACTCACACAATCTTGATACTCATGAAGATAAAAAGCAGTAGTATTATCCTTGATGTGATCTAAGCTTATAGATTATTAAAAATACAATACAGATTGGTCAGGTGTTAACCCTATTTAGTATAAAGTCTCATGAAAACTGTTCTAATTGTGGAAGATGATTTAATTAATGCTCGCGTTTTTTCTAAAATTCTGAGTAAACGGGGGGGATTGGGGGTAAAACATACGGAAAATGTAGAAGAGGTCATGGAAATTGCCCAAGCTCGTGAAATTGACCTGATTTTAATGGATGTGTCCCTATCACGTAGTGTATACCAAGGTAAGTCTGTTGATGGGATCAAAATTACACAAATGTTAAAGTCTAACCCGCAAACAGCCAACTTACCAGTGATTTTAGTGACGGCACACGCGATGGAAGGAGATCGGGAGAATTTTTTGAACCAAAGCGGTGCTGATGCTTATATTTCTAAGCCTGTGGTTGATCACCAACTGTTTATTGACAAAATTATGGCTCTTTTACCACCAGAATAGTCAGTTGTCCGTTGTCCGTTGTCAGTTGTCAGTTGTCAGTTGTCCGTTGTCCGTTGTCCGTTGTCCGTTGTCCGTTGTCATCCGGTCATTGGCAAATTCTTTCCCCCTGCTACCTGCCCCCTGCTCCCTGCTCCCTGCTCCCTGCTCCATACCACTAGGGTGCTTCCTCCTGGGGCTGTGAGGCTGATTTAATTTGTGGTAATTCTAAGAATTTTTTGGTGTCTGTAAGTAAGCGATCGCCCCACAGGTTTTCTTTGAGAAAATCTAAGTCAGCATAACGGGAATCTATGCGGAGCGCGGATACTCCCATTTGTAAACTTTTTTGTTTATCGCCCTGATTATAGGAAGCTACGGCTAAAGCTAATAAAGGTTCTGCGGCTTTTTTATCAATGCTTACTGCTGTTTGCCATTGCTGGATCGCTCCGGTGACATCACCTTGTTCGTATTTGATTAAACCAATATTGTTAATTGCTGGCCAAAACTTTTTATCTTGGTTGACTGCTAAATTGAATTGAGCGATCGCATCTGGGAATTTCTGTAACATCAAGTAAGCATTGCCCAAATCAAACAACCCTCCAGAATAATTGGGTTTTAATTTCAAACCAGCTTGATAATTGGTAATAGCTCCTTGGTAATCTTTTTTTTGAAACTTAGCTGAACCCAACGCAAACTGCACTTCAGGATTTTTAGGATTGAGGGTTTGGGCTTTGCTCAAGGAGGTAACAGCCTGATCAAATTCTTTATTTTGTAAATGCAAACTCCCTAGTAGCCACCATACTTTGTCATTCTGCGGGGCTAATTTCGTAGCCAACTGCGCTCTGAGCAAAGCTGGTTCAACCTGCTGAAACTGAGCTAATTGAGCCGCTTGCTGGGCTAAATTCAAGCCCTGTTTCTCTAATTGAGCATTATCAACTTGCACTGTATGCGGAATGAATGCTTGAGCATGAGCAGCTTTTGGCAAACTCCATACACTACAGGCAACTAAAAGAGAAATCAACCGAATATATTTTGGCACACTACCACCTACTAGTCCGAATATTGGAATCTTATCGCTAACGCCACGCTATCAGATAGATTGGTCAATTGTCATTGGTCAGTTGTCAGTTGTCAGTTGTCAGTTGTCAGTTGTCAATGAGTAATTTTATTCTTCCTTCTTCCTTCTTCCTTCTTCCTTCTTCCTTCTTCTTCTTCTTCTTCCTCCTCCTGACTCCTGACTCCTGACTCCTGACTCCTCTTATCAAAAATGGGTAGAATCACAGTGAAAGTAGTACCTTCACCCAGATTGCTGGCTACTTGAATTTGTCCTTGATGATGCTCGATAATGGCTTGAGCGATCGCTAATCCTAATCCTGAACCAGTAGTTGTGACTGTAGCCGTTTTCCCACCTTTATGACTTCGTGCCGGATCAACTCGATAAAAGCGGTCAAATAATTTTGGCAGCGCGTCCGCAGGAATACCAGAGCCAGTATCACTAACCTTTACTTGTAAATGAGAATTAGTGTAACGCATTCCTGTAACTCGATTTATCCCCTCTATTCTTGCTAACTCCACTTTTATTACTCCTTGGGGTGGAGTATATTGCAAAGCATTACCAATCAAATTTGTAAATAATCTGACTAATTGCTCCCAATTTCCCGTGAGAGTAAACCAGTTTTCTAATAATTCGGGATTAACTTCCATCAACGGAGAATCAACTAAGTTCAAACCCAGATTAATTTGTTTTTCTCTAGCTACAAATTGTTGTTCGTCTACAACTTCCATCAATAAAGCATCAAGAGGACAAGATGAAAATAAATCTGTATTAATCCCACTATCTTGTCTAGCCAAAAATAGCAAATCATTAACTAACTTTCCCAATCGTTGAGTAAGTCGTTCTACTACTTTTAATTGTTGTTTATATTGAACCGTATTTTTTTCTTCTTCCCCTGCATCCAAATCAGCCAAAGCAATTTGCACATTAGTTTGAATCAAAGCAATCGGACTTCTTAATTCATGGGAAGCATCAGCAGTAAATTGTTTTAAGCGTTGGTAAGATTCTCCAACTGGTTCCATAGCTTTGCCAGATAAAAACCAACCACTAGCGGCTACTGACAAGATCATTAGAGTGATACCTAAAGCCAAATCAAAAATTAATTCTCTGCTAGGTTTCGTCACCTCAAACCAAGGATGACTAACCCGTAAATAGCCTAAAATCTGTCTTCCTACTTCTATCCTTTTTGTAACTTGTCTAAATAACTGTGCAGATTTTCCCCATCCTCCTATGCCTTCTATTTGCACAGTTTCACCTGTATGATTAGTATGAATAGGAATATCTAGTATTGCCGAAAAAGTTGACCACAATAATTCACCATTAGGACTAAACCACTCTAAATCAATCCGATCATCTTCGGTATTTTCAGCATTATTAGGAAAACTAGCTTCTACATTTACTCGCACTTGATTTGGTTGAAAGTTTATCGGTTCAATTACCAAAGAGCGCTCGACAACTTCCACTACGTGATATAATGTATCGTCAATTCTCTCAATTAATGTACTACGAACATACAAATATACTCCACTGGCAAATAATAATAGTAAAATCGCAGTTATAGTAGTGTACCAAATCGCCAACCGCCGACGAGTAGCTTGAAAAAGGTAAATAGACATAAAATTAATAAGCTTTCAAAATCGAGATCCCCGACTTCTTTAAAAATTCGGGGGACTGTAGTGTGAGCGTCTCGCTCACGCGGGCAAGATGCCCGCACTACCAAAAACCCGTCAAAATAAATTTGACAGACCACTAGTAGCGCAGGGCGGAATTAAAAATTAACAATTAAAAATTAAAAAAGCAGATTGTATAAGCTTTTTAGGGATTTTTAATGGTTGTCTTACTTACACTGTACTGTACTAGTTTGTGCCAGAGCAAAATCTTCCGTGCGAATAAAATAAGCTGAGTATGATTTCATGCTTCCTATCCTTGTGTGATCTAATCGAATAAATTACTCAGTTACTATTGAAACACTTAAATCGAAATATTTTATCAAAAAATAATTATTTTCTATACATAAAAATACCCATTTGAAAACTTAATCAGGTTTCTAGATCAAAAATCGTCAAAATCTATGCCCCAGCCATTAAGATATTGATATTCATGCTCTATGGGCAATATCTGCCTTAATCTAAGTGATCATGGCAAAACCAAAAAAGAATTCTGCTTCCATAAATCTAAGTGATCCACAATACTACATTAACCGTGAATTAAGTTGGCTAGAATTTAATCATCGGGTCTTACATGAGGCTTGTGATCCCACAACTCCTCTGTTGGAAAGGCTGAAATTTTTGGCCATTTTTAGTTCCAATCTGGATGAGTTCTTTATGGTACGAGTAGCAGGTTTAAAGCAACAGGTAGAAGCCAGTATTAATTTATTAACGCCAGATGGACGCACACCAGCAAAACAGCTAGATGATATTCGTCTGCATTTGACTCCCCAACTCAAAAAACATAACGCAGAATTTGAGGAAGTTCTGCGACCACAGTTAGTAAAACAGGGAATCTATATTCTCGATTACATAGAACTGAATCAAAGACAGCGAAATTACTTAAATAACTATTTTGAAGAACAGGTTTTTCCGGTGCTAACTCCCCTCGCTGTTAATCCTGGTCATCCCTTTCCCCACATTTCTAATCTCAGTTTAAACCTGGCAGTGGTGGTCAAAAATCCCGATACTGAGGAGGAGTCCTTTGCCATAGTTAAAGTTCCGAAAGTCTTGCCACAATTTTTACCCTTACCACCAGAGTTGGGAATTCAGGAAGATGGTAAAACTGCTCATTGGATCGGAGTTCCCTTAGAACAAGCGATCGCTCATAACTTAGAATCCCTCTTTCCAGGGATGAGTATCCAAGAATATCACCCCTTCCGCATTACCCGTGATGCTGATCTGGAACTAGAAGAAGATGAAGCAGATGACCTGTTATTAGCTATTGAACAGGAACTTCGCAAACGCCGCATGGGTGGAAATACCGTCAGGTTAGAAATTCGCTCCCAAACCCCCGCATCAATTCGTTCCCGGCTCTTACAAGATTTGGGATTAACCGAAAGCGATATTTATGAAATTGATGGTCTTTTAGCACTGCGGGATTTAATGTATTTTCTGGCATTACCATTACCAGAACTTAAATATCCCCCCCGTCAATCTGTTGTTCCTTCCCGCTTGCAACGGCTCAGAGAACCCTGTATTGATGCTGACGTTCCCGAACTAGAAGAAGGAAGAGACTTTTTTTCCATCATTCGCGAAAAAGATTTACTCGTCCACCATCCCTATCAATCCTTTTCTGGTACAGTAGTCCGCTTTATTACTAGCGCTGCCCATGATCCTCATGTTCTTGCCATTAAAATGACTCTTTACCGGACTTCTGGGGACTCACCCATCATTAATGCTTTAATTGCTGCGGCAGAAAATGGCAAACAAGTTTCTGTATTAGTCGAATTAAAAGCCCGGTTTGATGAAGAGAATAACATTTACTGGGCAAGGCGTTTAGAAAGTGTTGGTGTTCATGTTGTCTATGGTTTAGTTGGTTTAAAAACCCATAGCAAAATTGTTCTGGTAGTGCGTCGGGAAAAAGACAGAATGCGCCGTTATGTACATATTGGTACAGGGAATTACAACCCAAAAACTGCACGACTCTATACAGATTTAGGCTTATTTAGTTGTCGGGAAGAATTAGGTGCAGATTTAACAGATGTGTTTAATTTTTTAACAGGTTACTCTCGCCAAAAATCCTATCGAAAAATTATGGTAGCACCTGTGAATATGCGCGATCGCTTTCTGGAATTAATTAAGCGCGAAATTGAAAATGTCCACAATGGATTTTCTGGTCGCATCGTTGCTAAAATGAATGCCATCGTTGATCCACAAATCATTTCTACACTATACGAAGCTTCTCGTGCAGGTGTACAAATTGACCTAATTATTCGCGGTATTTGTTGTTTGCGTCCCGGAGTGCCAAACCTGAGCGAAAATATTCGCGTCATCAGCATTATTGGTCGCTTTTTGGAACACTCCCGCATATTTTACTTCTACAACAATAGTCAAGAAGAAATATATATTGGCAGTGCGGACTGGATGCGTCGCAATTTAGATCGTCGAGTGGAAGTCATTACCCCCATTAAAGACCAAGATATTGCTAAGGACTTGCAAGAGATTTTAGGAATTATGTTGGCAGATAATCGTCATGCTTGGGAATTACAACCTGATGGTAGTTATATTCAAAGATGTCCTTGTGATAACTGTCCAGAAGCTAATTCTCAAAAAACTATTATGTCTATGACATTACGATCTGTAGGCATAAATTAAACTCTCATTAGTTGCAGCAAAAGTGAATAATAACCTCTGCCAAGATCACCGACTTCTTTGATCAATTTTCTCATGCAAATAATTAATCGGAGAAGTCGGGGATCTCAACCATAGCTTAATTGACGTACCCTGCTGTAAATTCTTCTTGAGTCAATAGATATATATATTTTAAATAGTCTTCAGACTTACACAACTATCAGACTAAATGTATATTGTTGAGGACATTAGACTTGATATTCGGTGATGAATAACATATTTTGGAGATGATGCACTATGATAATATGCCAGTTTCATAAGTGCTGAATCTGTCGCGCCCAGTATTATGCAAAAAAAAACAGTTTTTTATGGAAAATTTGCATAAAAATTAACTTTTAGTGGCTAAAATTCATCCATAAGATAGAGTGAAGTATTTCACTTGTACTCATAAACTATAAGAATTCATATTTATTCTTTTCTGGAATGTTAATGTTGTCCCGTGAGTCTTCTAATTTGCGCGTTCTCATAGTTGATGATCATGAACTCACTCGTTTAAGCCTACAATTAGTTTTTTCTGTTCAAGAAAATATCCAGGTTGTTGGTTTAGCTAGTAATGGTCAAGAAGCTATAGAAATAGTTCAATGCTATCAACCTGATGTGATCATTCTCGATTTACAAATGCCAATTATGGATGGTTGGTCAGCATCTCATTACATTAAAGCTATATCTCCAAATACTCAAATTCTGGCTTATTCCTCTGTAGATGAAGTATCTTTTGGAAAAAACAAAACTAGGCATAACTTTGATAAAGTTTGCAAAAAAGATATTCCGACAAAGGAACTCATTGCCTTAGTCAGAGAGTTAGGGAACAGACATAGGTATTCTTCATTTCCAGAAGAAATATTGAACTCTGCCTAATCATAAATTTATGTAGGTTGGGTTGACCCTGGGAAACCCAACATCATTAATAATTAAAAAAGTACAAATTAGATCAGGCAAAAGGCAATTGACAATTATCAATTACCTTTTCTCCTGTCTAAATTTTAGATAACTAACAACTTAGGTTAATTATTTCCTGCTTGGGGAATAGTCCGTTTAAATTCATCAATTAAATCATCTAATTCTTCCAAAGCTTGATTGACATCAACCCTTAAAGTTCCTAAATTGGGTTGTTCTAATAAACTCAGCAACCGCTCACGTTTACCTTGAACAGTGCTAATTCGGTCTTTAACTGTCTGAATATCCATTTTTTTGCGTCCAGTTTTGAAACACTTCAAATCTAAAGTTAACGCAAAAAGGAAAAATCTCCATATCCCTTTCCCAATCTGCCACCAATCAGCGATGATAATAAAAGATGAAAATAAATTATACTAAGCTTAAATTATGCTCGGCGGAATTTCTTTGGGAACACTTGGTTTAACAGTAGGTAGTATACTCACCATCACAGGTTTTGTTGCCTACTTCATGGATAACGCTACCCTCAATCTAGTAGGATTTTTCTATGGTTTTCCGCTATTACTGGGAGGTTTAGCCCTAAAAGCTAATGAACTTAAACCCATCCCCTTCAGCCAAACTACCACACCATCAATCCTCGAACTCAGAAAGCAACAGGCAACTGTCACACAAACTAAAATCCGCAAGGACATCACCCGCTTCTGTTATGGGCAAAAATCCCATCTAGATTTAGCCCTGGCTTATCTAGGTTTAAGTCCCACTGACGAAGTCAGACCAGTCGTCACCGGTTTGCGAGAAACCGAAATCAACGGCGCTTATACCCTAATCCTAGAATTCGATTCACCACTCATCACCTTTGATACCTGGCAACAAAAGCATGAAAAAATGACCAAGTATTTTGGTCCAGGTGTAGAAGTCAACATTAAACAGCCCAGAGAGGACTACATTGAACTGTCTTTGATGAAAACTTTAATCTAAAACCTCTATCTCGCAAGGAACTCAAGTTCCTTGCTAATAACAAAAGTCATCTAGAGATGACTAAACACTTAAAAAAGTTCCTAGTCCGTTTTAACGGACTTCAGCTATTAGACAGGGAATAAATTCCCTGGCGGGTGTCTGGCGGGTGTAAAAGCCAACTAGAATTAAATTTCTCGGAGATGTCTAATTGGGAAAGTGTCAAGATCCCCAAGATCCCCGACTTCTCAAAGAAGTCAGGGATCTGAAAATTAACAGGTAGCTAGATTCAAGGTAAAGTGTGGGGATTTAGTAATTTTCATACTATCTGGGAGTCAATGTGTTTGATATACTTAATCAAAATAATAGATCCTATTTTTATTCTTTACTTGGATGATAAATTTATTTCTAATAGAATATTGCGCCAGTTAAATAATAGTAGGAAGATTATTGATATTTTAGAAATATTTAAAATTAATGGTATTGAAGTATTTCCTGATGCAGTTATTCTTTTATCTAATTTTTTTGATACTTTAAAAAATAATTCTGAATCAATCACATATCAACTTAAAAAAAATGACTACAATGATTGGTATATATATTATACAAGTTTTGAGATTAATGATGAAAATATAAGAATAGCTTATGCTAATCAATTAAAAAATTATCATACATTTTATGAGTTAAGAAGGTTATCTAAAACAGGTAGCGATAAATTGGTACAAATAAGTTCGCTGCCTAATAAATTTTATTCTTATTGGTATATAAGTCCTGATGAATATGAAGATTTTAACCTTCAACAAATACAAATGATGAATAATTTGAATCATGTATTTTTCGTAGCTATTAAAAAAGGTTTTTTATGTTTTGAAAATTTTTATCAGCAGTATCTTGAACCTTACGATATTTTTACAACCTCATTATTGCGAGATTCTGGTGGTGAAAAAAACCGAGAAACGTTATTTCAAAAATTTATTCAAGTTGTTATGAGTCAATTCAGCATTATTGATATAAAATACTCTGATTCTGATCATTACACAAATCTAGACAATATAGAAGAAATAAAAAACAAAAGCGTTAGAAAACAATTTGTTTATGAATATCTACTGCAAAAGCATCTTAAAAAAACTAACAACCCATTGAAAGAATTAGATATAAAAAGTGAATTTTGGCTTCCAGCTTATTCTTCAAATGAAGAAACATTTACACCACTACCAAAATATATGGACGATTATATTAAATTAATAGGTATAAATATTAAGACTGTGATTGACAGCTATTTAGAAACAGAAGAAAAGTAACTTAAAATACTATATTGTTGAGATAGTGAGATTTTGGAGGGGTGCGATCGCTTGTAGGATGATTTTGGGAGTGCGATCGCTTTCAGATAAAATAAAATAAAATAAAATAAAATAAAATAAAGGTAAATATAGCCTAAAATAACCTCTATGTCCTTACAAGAACTGAAAGAGCAAGCCTTTCAACTACCTGAGAGCGATCGCTTAGAACTCGTCCGCGCAATCATCGAGTCATTGCAAAATCAACCCAGTCAAAAATCTGAACGGACTCGCATAATCAAACAAATGAAAGGTTTATTAAAAACCAATCAACCAGCACCAACCGATGAACAGGTAAATGCAATGTTAGAACAACATCGAGTAGAGAAGTATCTTTAGTGAAAATTCTCATTGATACCAATATTATTTTAGATTACTTATTAGAACGAGAACCGTTTTTAGAAGATGCAGAAATGTTATTTCAAGCGATTGATTCTGGGCAAATAATTGGATATGTGACTGCAACAACACTAACTGACATTTTCTACATTGCTCGCAAACAAACTCAAAGTATTGAACTAGCTAGACAAGCGATTTCAACGACATTAACTATTATGGATAGGCTGTCCGATTTGCACGTTGTGAAAGGTCAAATTGGACTGCATAATCTGTAAAATCCTGTACCAGCATCAAAAATTAGCCGAGTACCGCCTACTTGCATGGATACACAAGTCCTATTCTATATAGTTTACTACATTTATTTAATTAATAGCTAGTAAAGATTCAGTAACTTTACTGAAAATAACCTTTTCTAGTTTTGTCAAAGTTGCCTAAATCTACGGAAGTTTAAATTCCCATGTAGATAGCTGATTAAGTCCATGCCCATAAGTCAAATTATATTGCAATGGAGTAATACTGATATATTTTTTTTGAATGGCATGAACATCAAGGGGAATGTGGGTTGGTAAGTTTAATTCTATAGGTGGTTCTACATCTTCGATTACCTCTCCAGTTAACCAGTAGTAAGTTTTACCTCTAGGATCAGTTCGCTTGTCAAAAACATCCACATAACGTCGTACTCCTTGTCTAGTGAAAGTAACTCCAGCTATTTCTTCCCAAGATAAGGGGGGGACGTTGACATTGAGTAACATCAATTCTGGCAGTGGTTGGGCGGCAATTTTAGCAACCAGGACTTCAGCAAATTTAGCTGCTGGTTGAAAATCTTTATGGGTATGACTGGTTAAACTAAAAGCAATACTAGGAATACCTTCAATAACTCCTTCCATTGCTGCGGAAACAGTCCCAGAGTAGAGGATTTCTGTCCCTAAATTTGCACCTTGGTTAATTCCAGATAGCACTAAGTCGGGTGGAGAATCCAATAAAGCCCATAGTGCCAATTTTACACAATCTGAAGGCGTACCATCACAAGCCCAAGCTTTAATATCAGGATGAAACACAGATTCCACTATTTCCGCGCGAATGGGTTGCAGTAAGGTTAATCCATGCCCTGTTGCGGATCTCTCTCGATCTGGACAAACTACTGTCACTTCATGACCCGCTGCTGCTAAGGTGTTGGCTAGGGTACGAATACCCAAAGCAGAAATTCCATCATCGTTGCTAATTAATAATTTCATTTGTGGGGCGAAGCATTTGGAAGATAAATTATCGGTCATTGCCAAAAATAGTTCTCCAAATGCTTCGCCCGTACAGTTAGTTGTCAGTTGTCAGTAGGAAAAATCCTCTCCCCTACATCCCCTACATCCCCTACATCCCCTACATCCCCTGCCTCTTGTCTGCTTCCCTGCTTCCCTGTTCCCCGTTCCCTACTATAAACTAATGACTAATCACCAATGACTAATAACTAATGACTAGCAATTTAGAAGACCAACTTTTAGCATTACGACAAGAAGGAGAAACAGCGATCGCTGCTGCTGATAGCCTAGAACGCCTAGAAGAACTCAGAGTTAACTATTTGGGCAAAAAAGGGCAATTGGGGCTGCTGTTACGAAGTATGGGGCAAATGAGCGCGGAAGAACGTCCTCAGATTGGGGCGATCGCTAACACTGTCAAAGAAGCCATTCAAAACAGCCTTGACCAGCAACGCACAACCCTGGAATCTGCTCAAATTCTGGTACAACTAGAGGCGGAAACAATAGATGTCACCATGCCGGGTATTTACCGTCCCCAAGGTCGGATTCATCCCCTCAATGGCATTATTGACCAAACCCTAGATATCTTTGTCGGCATGGGTTACACCGTTGCCCAAGGATCAGAAATGGAAACAGATTACTACAATTTTGAAGCTCTTAACACCCCCCCAGATCATCCAGCCCGTGATATGCAGGATACCTTCTATTTACCAGATGGTAATTTATTGCGGACTCATACTTCTTCAGTGCAAATTCGCTACATGGAAAAGGAAGAACCACCTATTCGAGTTGTTGCCCCAGGTCGAGTATATCGCAGAGATGATGTAGATGCGACCCATTCAGCGGTTTTCCATCAAATTGAACTTTTAGCCATAGATGAAGGACTAACTTTTACAGACCTCAAAGGAACTGTGAAAATATTTTTACAATCAATATTTGGCGATTTACCAATTCGGTTTCGTGCCAGTTATTTTCCTTTCACCGAACCTTCAGCCGAAGTAGATTTACAATGGAAAGGACGTTGGTTAGAAGTTATGGGTTGCGGTATGGTTGACCCCAATGTTTTAAAATCTGTGGGTTATGATCCAGAAGTTTATAGCGGGTTTGCTGCCGGTTTTGGTGTAGAACGGTTTGCAATGGTATTACATCAAATTGATGATATTCGCCGTTTATATAATAGCGATTTGCGCTTTTTACAACAATTTTAATGCAGCGGCGGGGTTTCCCCGCCCTTAATAATCATGAACCAAAACTCAACCAACCAAAAATTTCTTTAACAGTTAATTCTAAATTGATATTTTCCAAAATTGGTAATTTATCATCACCTTCATATATTTCTATTTTTTGTCCAGAAAATACAGCTAATACACTTTCTTCCTCTGGATTTAATAACCAACCTAATTCAGTTCCGTGACGGGAACAATGCAATAATTTAGTTAATACTTTTTTCTGTGGTTGTTCAGGAGAAAGAATTTCTATTACCCAGTCAGGATGAATTTCAAACCGGTTAGCAATTCTCCCAGATTCAGTTTTGGGGATTCTTTCCCACCGGAACACCGCAATATCAGGCACAATGGTACTACCACCAAAAGTACAACGTAGTTCTGGGAAGGCTATGGCAATTTTTTGACTTCTAGTGAGTCCATTGACAACTTCAATAAAAGTAGTCTGAATTAAGCTGTGTTCACCTTGTGGCATAGGTTTTTGTAGGATTTCCCCGTTAATAAATTCTGATGCTGGTTTAGTTTCCGGTAACTTGAGAAAATTTTCTAGTGTAATCGGGCGTTCAGTGGCTATAGTCATAATTGGTAACTAGAAAGCATATTTATATTATCAACGATAATGTCGAAAATTAGTTTTTGGGAAATATCTGTAAAATCCAGTACATTGGGTGTGTAATCACTGGCTATAAAAGCTTGAATAAATTACTTATCAGTATCGGAATGTTTTTTGGTTCTACCATTGGTAGCTATATTCCGCTTTTATGGGGTGGAAGTTTATTTTCGTTTACCTCAATCCTATTTAGTGTGATGGGGGGACTTTTGGGAATATGGCTGGGTTATCGGACTTCCAAATATTTAGGATTTATGTAATTTACTAGAATTATTCATCATTAATGAAGTAGGGGTTTAGCAATGCTAAACCCCTGATTTTTTCTATTTTATCAAAGCAGTTATGACAAAAATTTCTTATTTCAAAATCACATCATGTTGAGAAAGCAATTTTTCTACCTTGGCTTCTTCAATGCGGGAAGTTAATCGTTTGGTTTCATACATATCTCTGGTAGTTTTTGCCAAAGTAAAAGTAGAACCAACAGAAAAAGCTAAACCCATTCCCATAAATCCTTTTATCCAATTGTCTACAGGTAAATTGACAACACCAAAAGTAGTCATAGAAATAGATAGAATAAAAGCTGCCCATGTTTGAAAAACCCAAGCAGGACTATCTTTTTGTTGATTAAATGTTTGCATATTTCCCACTTTGTAATTACTTCCTAACAACACAATTGTATGTATTAGTAAAAAATCAGGTGAGAGTAACTTACCAGTTCCGTAACTGTACTTAATTAAAATCACGAAAAGGGCAGTAAATAAAGCAGTTATTCAGACAAAATTTGTACCAGTTTTGTAAGTGGCACAAACTTGTAGGGACAACCGCAGTTTTTACCTAACTCCGCTGCCAAATTTTAATTGTTTTGTCCAAACTTCCACTAACTAACATTTCTCCAGAAGCAGTAAAGGATAAAGCTGTGACTGTATTAGCATGACCTGTAAATGTCCCTAATAATTCCCCAGATTGTAAATGCCACAATTTGATAGTTTTATCAGCACTACCACTGGCAATAATTTGTTCGTCAGGACTTAAAGCAACTGTATTCACACTATCTCGATGTCCTTTAAGAGTGTGAACTAATTCCCCAGTGGCTAAATTCCAAACTCGAATAGTTTGATCTTGACTACCACTGACTAAAAATTTAGCATCAGCACTTATGGCTAGGGAACTAACAATATGAGAATGACCCATCAGGGTGTATATTGGTTGTATATCTGGCAATTTTTTCTGATTGAGTGTTGAGGATGTTTCCCAAACTTTGATTTTGCGATAACTACCTGTAATTAAAATTTTCCCATCTTGACTTAATACCATTGAATGGGCTGCTGTATCATCTAAAGATAGAGTATTTTCAACTTGGCGATCGCGCAAATTCCAAAATAAAATCTTGCGGTCATGGCCACCAGTCGCTAACATCTTACCATCAGGAGTAAACGCCACACAACGGACATCTCCATGATGTTTATGGAGAATATCAATTAGATCCAACGCCCCAGTATGCCAAATTTTAACGGTGGAATCTGCACCTACACTCACTAATGTTTGTCCGTCGGTGCTAAAAGCCAGAGAATTAACTTCATTAACATGATCAGAAATCACCCAAGGATATTCTGATAATGTCTCGATTAATTCACCTTTGGCTAAGTCCCATAATTTTGTTTCTCCCCTGCTACCACTAGCTAACATCGGGATTGTTTTCACATTTTTAGATCCAGCATCTTCAACTACTAAGGTTTTGATAGCATAGGCTAAACAGTTAATACCTCTGGTATGTCCAATCAATGTTTGCCAGCATTCCCAATCACCAATAATCTTCTTTTTAGGATGATCTGATGGTAAGGTTTGAATGGTTTCTACCATCATTTTCTCATCAGTTATTGGCACATCATCTGGCTTACCACCCAGAGATTGTAAATACCAATTTAATCCTCCCGCATATAATAGACTACTGGGAGTTAGATAAGTTTTGGCGTTGGAAAAATCTAGTTGATTTGTGGGTAAAAAACCAGTAATTACAGTTTGTTTGTGGTATCCTAATTTGTTATTTCCAGGATAAAACAAACACAAGAAAATTAATACTTGGTGGTTACTGATATCTTCTTGACTAATAGACCAACGAATTTTATCTTTTTTAATACCGTTAAAACTTTCTCCATCTGCTACGTGAATTTGAATACTCACTTTTGGGTTATTAGCTAACAAATAAGTAAACTTACTTTCACTACGTAAATTTCCCTCATCATCCAAAACCATATTGTCTAAAGTGTCTTGTGGCACTTTTCTCACCAATTTTCCTAAGCGTTCCGTAATCATCCAATCAACAATTTGTTCACGGACAAGATAATCTTCTGCTTGACGTTGAAAATAAGTAGGAAAGGGAATGATCCAATCAGGATATTCAGGATATTCTGGTGGTATTGGTGGCGGATTTTTGGCGAGAATTTCAGCTTGCTGACGGGAACATTCGAGAATTTTTGTGAATGAATCCCCCGCAAATGCCATTACCTCACTGTGATAACCTTTAACTCGACTTTCTAAAAGAGAAAGATCCGCCGTTTTCGGTTTTTTCACCCGGTTTAAGAAGTCAGTTTGTTGCGCTTTTAGTAAACTAATCCAATTCATCTGCATGATAGTGGCACACCATTGCATACCCAAGATAACTTATACTAATGGAATAATTACTCAATTTATAACTTCAGCCAAAATTCAGTAATCATCACGGTCTAATAGAATACAAAAACTAGCTGAATTTAATGGTAAACATCAACCCCTACGGTGATTAAGCACTGCTTAATTTTATATAGTAGGTTATAGAGATTTCGATGATTTCCATAAATTCTAACTAACCTAACTAACAATTTACTGTTTCTAGAGAAACACTTCTGAGTAGAAAAATAGTAAGCATTCACTCGTCAGTCGTCAGCTAATACAGCTTTCCGTAAAACACGGGTAATTAAAACTTCCTCTTCTTGACTATTCCTGCTTTTAGCTGACTCCTGAATACTACTGAAAGATTTTTTACACCCTGTCCGATTTTCAAACATCCTCTTATTGAGATTTTCAGGATAACTTTATTAAAACAATAAATAATATGATCTAGGGCTTAACTATCATAAAAATAGTTGTTTTGATTTATGAGAAGCATCAATATGTGTCATCTACAAAACTTTAAGTTTATCTGGAATCAAGACTATCATAAAAATAGTTGTTCTAATTTATGGTAAGCATCAATATTTGTTATCTAGAAAACTTTAATTTTGTCTTGAATCAATTTTAAAATTATGAATCATAAAAAAACACTCACCTCATTAGAAAAAATAATTCCTAATAGATTGCTAAATCAGATACAATATATTCATTGTAGTCTAGTTTCCTGGTGGATTTTGCATTGGGGAAGTCAGCCTTTAAATTTTTCAGAAAAATCAGCAATGGTTTTTTCTCCGCATCAAGATGATGAAACCTTTGGTTGTGGAGGGATGATTGCCCGCAAAAGAGAACAAGGAATACAAGTAGGGATAACTTTTTTAACTGACGGTAGAGGTTCTCATTGTTTAGATCCCCATATTCAAAATCAAGTTATCCAGATTCGTCAACAAGAATCTTTGATAGCTTTAGATATTTTGGGTGTGAACACTTCAGAGATTCATTTTTTAAATTATCAAGATGGCAGTTTGGCTTCTTTGAATATAGAGAAAAGGCAACAGATAATTACTGAGATTTCAGAATTACTAAATTTGTATCAACCTGGAGAGGTTTATGTACCTCACCGCAAAGATTGTCATCAAGATCATGAAGCTACTTATAATTTAGTGAAAGAGGCAATTATCCAATCTAAAATCACTACAGAAATACTTCAGTATCCTATTTGGGTATTTTGGCGATCGCCATTATTTATTCTGTTGAAGTTACAAGATATTGCAGCGGCTTATCGCTTATCAGTAGCATCAGTAAAAGAGAAAAAACAAAAAGCTATTGCTGCCTATCCTTCCCAGCTTGAGATGTTACCTCGGGGATTTATTAACAGATTTTTATATTCGGAAGAAATATTTTTTAAATCCGAGTGAAGTTGTGAGTGGTAAGCATCTGAAGATTTACTATCAATAATTACAGTGGAGAGAATTTAAATGCGGATTCTACATATTACTAATCATGTCCAAAAAATCGGTAATGGAATTGTTAATGTTGCTGTAGATTTAGCTTGTTTACAAGCAAAAAGTGGTCTGGATATTGCTGTAGCTTCTGCTGGTGGAGAATATGAAAAATTATTAGCAGATCACGGTGTTGAACATTTTCATCTCAATCAGTGTCGGACACCATTAAATCTCATTAAGGCTGCTTGGCATTATCGCCAAATCATTAAAGAGTTTCAACCGGATATTGTTCATGTACACATGATGACAGGGGCAATTTTAGCAGGGATTCTTCGCAAGAATCGAGAATATCATTTAGTTTCTACTGTCCATAATGAATTTCAACATAGTGCTATCCTTATGGGGTTAGCTGATCAGGTAATTGCAGTTAGTAAAGCAGTAGCTAATTCAATGATTAAACGGGGTATTCCACCTCAAAAGTTACGAGTAGTTAGTAATGGGACTTTAGAAAGTCCTCGACATAAAAAACTGGCAGATTATCAACCAGTAGAAATGCCACATCCATCTATAACTACTGTGGCGGGGATGTATACCCGCAAAGGTATTTATGAGTTAATTGAGGCCTTTAAAATAGTTGCCATAGACTTTCCGCAAGCACATTTGTATTTAGTGGGAGATGGTCCAGATCGTTCGATGTTTGAGGCAATGGTACAAAATACAGATGTTAGGAATCGCATTCATTTTGAAGGATTTCAGTCAGAACCACAACGCTATATGTTAGCAACAGATATTTTTGTTTTAGCTTCACATTGTGAATCTTTTGGCTTAGTGCTAACGGAAGCGCGGGAAGCTGGTTGTGCGATTATAGCCAGTGATGTAGATGGTATTCCTGAGACTTTAGATTATAGTCAGGCCGGGATTTTAGTGCCACCCAAGGATATTCCAGCCTTAGCTAATACTTTGACACAATTATTGAGCGATCGCCAACTTTTAGATCAGTGGAAATTCCGCGCCCAACAAAATTTAGAAAGATTTAGTGCCGCAAGAGTGAATGAAGAAACACTAAATATATATCGTGAATTAATGAGAAAAGATAATATCATCAGAGTCATGGAAACCAGAGAATTAGCCAATCTTAATTAATTCTTTTTCGCTAATGTGCATCGCAATTCCTTTCTCATAATAGGCAGCTTCATTAATAAAGATTGGATAAACAGTAGAATTTCCTTGATAGAAAATTTCTTCTCCTGTGAAAGTCAGAAAAATAGGATCACCAGGATGCAAAGGTTCATAATCTTGAAATTGAAGTTGGGGGTGAATCATCGCCTGAATTTCCCCTACTTCATTTCTCGGATAATCAATCACACCAATTGATTTATAGACTGTTAGTGTGTTATTTTTGGGCAAATCTTTTCCTTGATTATAGTCTTCAAAATAATCTAAAACACTATAAATAAGTTGTTCAGTCTGTTGAAATAATTCCGCATTTAAAATCCCTTGGGGTACAGCACCAACTTCAATCGCAAAACCCAAATCACACAAAGAACGTAGAAAACCACTACCTTGAGGTTGTTCATGAATATAAACCTTCACCAAAGGATTAACTGCACTCAAATCCGCAGCTAATTTGAGCAGGAAAGGGTGCCAATTTCCTAGAATAATACATAATCCCATATTGGCAGTAGTCGTATGTACATCAATAATTGTATCTACAGATTCTTGATTTTCTGGTTGTAATATTTGTTGAATTTCTCGCGCCCTTAATTCTTCATAACTTGATATTTTTGAACTTGATAATTTATCTTGATTAAAGCAACGATTCAGATCCGTATCAATATATCTTGTCCGTGCAGCAATAGCTTGAGGATTACCAAGTAATGATAAAGTTTCAAAACTACCTCGATGAATTAAATGGGGATATTGCTGAAACTTTTTCACCAAGTAAACTCCCGTTAACTCATTACCGTGATTTCCCCCAACAATCGCCACCCGATGAATTTGATTCATAAATACCTCATTTATAAGCAACTTAGCTATGAAAGTGAACACATTCTATCAGTCCATAGCCTTTTGTGCTGAGATGCTGCATAAATAATTTTCTCACAGTCCAGATGCCAATAGCAAGAGGAAGGGAAGATGATTAATGACGATAAATTCTGAGATATTCTTTAAAAATGGGGGAAAGAGTATATAGTTTTTGATCATTTTCTAATTTGCTTACTAAAAATCTTCTTGTTAATGATTGTAACCCGTTAATTATATCCATTGATGACAATGATAAAAGTTGTTTTATCTCATCTCTAGATATAGGTTGATCATTTTGACTAATTTTTAATAATATCTCTTTTTCAACTTCAGATAATCTCATCCACATTAAATCAAATAGAGTTTTAAAATCTTCTGTTAAAATTAAACTATTTTCTTTGATAAATTCAGCAACTTCACTCTGAAAGACATCTTTAATTAAGATGCTGATATACTGTAAATATTTAGGATGATTTTCATATAACTTAATTAAGTTTAACCAAGTTTCCTCATTGTTTAATCCTTGATTTTTTAATATCTCTGTAGCTGCATTATCTAATCCTGATAATTCTAAAGAATGAATTGGATAAAGTTCACTATCTAAAGAAATCATTTCTTGGCATTTTTCCTGACTGATGAGAATTAAACAACTTTGATGTTCAATTTCTGTGATCATTTGCAGGAAAGTTTTATAATCTTGATATTCAGGTTTATATTGTCCTGAATATTGTTGAGAGGTAAATATTTCTTCTAGGTTATCGAGAATAATTAAACAGCGTTTTTGATTAAATAATTCTAGGGATTGATTTAATAAATTATTGGTATTTATATCTTGGCTATTTACATTTAATTCGGTGATTATTTCTGTAAGGATAGAATTTAAAGAGTTAGATAATTTAATGTTTTTCCAGATAATTGCATCAAATGGTATTGTGTGAGTATCAAGAAAGTATTTCACTAATGTACTTTTACCAATACCGGAAATTCCCAAGATTGAGATTAAGCGAGTATTGGGATTTTCTAGCCATTTGGATAGAGTTGATAGTTCGTTAGTCCGTCCGTGAAAATAGGTAATTTTGGGGGATTGTTTGAGGTTTATGTAAGATATTTTTTGTTTAATTTTAACTTCATCATTAATTGCTTGTTGTTGAATATCTGTGTTATTTGGACACCAATTCACATGATTTTTGATTCCTATTCCAATCATTTGTGGATTAAATGAATTTGCTAATCTTTCGATAGACCAACAAAAATTAGATTTAGTTACAACCTCTCTAGCGGCAATGGCTTTACCATGGAAAGATGGGCAACTAGTCAAGGTGGATATTGGGATGGTCAAAAATGGTTCGTTGGTGATTTTGATGGTGATGGAAAAGATGATATGGGTAAAGCCTTTAATGATAATGGTCTAGCCAGTATTGATTTTCACATCTCTACCGGCAAGGGCTTTATCATGCACAGAGCGGCAACTCGTCAAGGTGGATTTTGGCCTGAGCAACAATGGTTCGTTGGTGATTTTGATGGTGATGGAAGAGATGAACCTGGTAAAGTCTTTAGTGCTAATGGTTTGGCCAGTATGGATGTTTACATTTAGAGAGATTTAACCGACATTTCGCAATTGCAATTTGAGACCACCTATTCCTTCGGAACGCTACGCGAACGTGGGTTGATTTTTCATTAGCAAGTAGCAAGTAGGTTGGGTTGACGCAAGGAAACCCAACATTTATTATCTTTATCTTATTGGCGTTTTTTATTCATCTCTATAAAACTCCTCTAAAATAGAATTAATCTCATAATCACTAATGTCTTCTTGTTCAGATTTACTGTAAATTGTTAACAATAAAATGCTGGTTTCTGATTCAAGTAAATAAATTACCCGATACCCAGCACTTTTACCTTTTTGAAGATTACTATTTTTGACTCTAGCTTTATAAATATAAACATCTTCATTAAAACCAGTTAATCTATCTCCTAATAAATTTCCTTTTTGCAATTCTGTAATGAAAGATTGAGTATCAGAACGAATATTTCGGTATTTTTTGGCTAAATGTTTTAAATTTCTCTGATATTCAGGAGTTAAATCAATATTAATTAAGAAAGAATCATTCTGCATCAATTCCTTCCCACATTTTTTCTAAAGGGATTCTTTTTCCTGCTTTTGCTTCTTGTAATGCTTTTTTTAAACTTGCTTTAATTTCCACAACCGAAGTATCATCAAGATCAGATTCAATGTCATCTGATACAAGGATAATTACTCTCACTTGACTAGATTTATAAATTTCTAAAGGTTTATCTAATAATAATTGACCTTTTTCATCAACTTTTCCCATGACTTCAAAAGCTTTCATTACTTAACCTCAAATGAATATCAATATAACCATAGCAATACAAGTATTGTAACACAAAATATCTTACTTATGAATTAGTTTGTAAATAAATAATAATCATAATAAGTCTAACTCCTCTGTCGTACCATCAAACAAAAGAGTAAATAAACCAATTTCCTGCATTTTCCCAATATAAGGAGGGGTTTCACTTTTCCAATGATAAGCTAAATCTCTTAACCATGATTGAGTTAAAGTTATTAAAGTAGATTGATAGATGATACCTTCAATACTGCCTACATCATAATGTTTTAAAACATTTTTTGTGTCCAATCTTGCTACTTCTGTAAAAGTCGGACTCTTAAAGATTCTCATGACATTAGAATTAACAAACATTAAAAAAGGAATATGCTGGTATTGTTCCATTTTTAAGATATTAATATCCGGGGAAGAATACATAGCGGAAAATCTCACATCTATCATCAAAATAGATTTATCATCTTTATCTTTAGCAGCAATTGCTGGTTGAAAATCAATTATAGTTGGAGGTTGTATTTTTAACATGGTATTTCACCTCTTGTTTAATAGTTCAACTACTTTTCAGACAGGAAATATTTGTACTAAATTTTATCACAAGTTATCAATAAAATGTGATCATAATAATTATAACTCCTCTGTGGTGTCATCGCACAAAGGAGCAAATAAGCCAATTTCTTTTATTTCCCCACCTTCAGGAGGGGTTTTAATTCAACTCTGTGGTCTGCTATAGTATTTATGTCCGGCCATAGCCATTGCCAAAAATCCCCACATAATCATCCCTGCAATACTCAACATCCCGCTATAGATAATTAACTGAGCGCAAGAACTGATACCAATAGCGCGGGCAGCACTGAGAAAACTATCAAAGCGACCTTCTGTATAATTACTAACAGTAATTAGCATTAATACCAACCCACCAATATAGGGTATAGCACCAATCCAACCCAAGGTAAAAAACATATCTAAAATGCCGCTATCAATAACAATTACTTCTATTTGTCCAGTTTTTTCATTTACTTTCCAGATATTTCCAAAGCCGTTACCGACAACATTAGAAAGAGCTAAATTCAGGTTTCTGTCATAAGTTGCGGATCTATCTCTAAAACTACCATCTTGTTCGAGATTAGAAAAACTTTCAAATCGAGTGGTAATAACTTTAGAAAGCGGTTCAATAGTTACCAAGGGAATAACACAGATTGTCATCACTAAAATTATAGTAATTAATCGCATTTGAATCTGGGGTTTTACTGAACCAAAAATCATAATAATTCCTAATAACCAGCCGCCCCAACTTGTTCGCACCTGGGAAAGTAAAAATGATAAATAACCCACAGCAGAAGCTGGGAAAATTAATGGACCAGTGCTGGTAAATAATAATAGTAACCCAGCTTGCATGACAGTCCCAAATGGACCTGGTGAGTGGAGTGTACTCCAGACGCGCATTCCAAAAGGAATTGGGTGTCCAGCACTGGTAAACATTTTCGATTGAATTAGCCAATATCTATCCCATTCAGGAGCGACAACAAATTGATAGACACCGTAAGCACCAAGGATGAGTACACACCAAATAAATGTTCGTTGCAGATGTTGACGATAACTGGGATAATCTCGCCAATTAGAAAATAGGTGAAAAGCAAAAATTATCGGACTTAACCAATCTAAAAAACTCCGAACTACAGGGAGTGGTTGATTGTAAATTAAACCTATTAAACATCCATAAGAAACTCCTATAGCAGCTAAAAGAAATGGTAGTCCCCCTTGACGAAGAGTGCTAGGTAGATGTTTTAAAAAGGTGAATATTGTCAGGAATACGACTAAATAAGGTGCAATTAACATTTGTCTGGTGGGGTCCCAGCCAATTTTATAGTCAACTAAACGAGTGATTAAGGGGGTGAGAAACCATATCCACCAGGTGAAGCCGATATAGTGAATGGGATGCCGCAAGTATAAAAACGCCGCTACTAGAAAAGCAGTGGCGGGAAAAACGAGGCGTAAACTACCTGTACTGGTAAAGTAGCAAGCTGTGATTAGGAGGATAAAAGCAAGAATGATCATCCAACTTTGGGCAGATCGATCTTGGGGAGAAAATTGTTCTTTTAAAACTGTATTGAAAAGTATTGGTTTGGAAATCATTCTCTATGTTTGCCTATTTTGTATTAGGAAGGAGTATTTAAAGAGGTATTGAACGCAGATGAACGCAGATGAACGCGGATAAAGATTCTTAACTCCTGACTCCTACAAGATGGTGATTTCCTATCTTTCTATATTTTTGATATCCTAACCATCTTCCTTGTAAGGATGCTCGCAATTTTTTACTGGCAATTTCTTTTTGTTGGGGAAATAATCTTAACCATTGACATATTCCTAAACTTTCTCTTGTCCCAACTAAAATTGACCAGGATAAAAATACAATTTGACGCAGGGGCGAAAGATGTTCTAATAAAATTAAGGTTTCGTTGTGGACTAGGTTAATTAATGCGGTGTCGTTAAAGTTGTGGCGTTGATCTTCGTCAAATCTTTGGGCGGGATAGTGATCTACTGCAATGCTGGGATCATAAATCATTTTCCATCCAGCGCGTTTGAGGGTGAGGGCAAAGGACATTTCAAAATGTACCTGTGCGCCCGTTCCTTGCATTCTGTCATCAAATCGCAATTTGCCAATCGCCTGGGTACGAAAGCTCATATTCACACCTTTGAGAACATCAACTTCACGGGGTGCGCCTACTCCTAAATGATGGTTGCCAATGACACGCCCCCACCATTGCAATTTACCAACTATGGGACGAGAACCATTTTCTAATTTGTCTCCTTGATACACCCAATCACGACCACCTACGCCACCAATGGTATAATTAACGCTGAAGTGAGTATTAATTTTGGCTAACCAATCCGGGTGGGGGGCGGCATCATCATCGGTGATGGAAAGAATGTCTCCCTGCACTTGTGCCAGTCCGGCGTTGAGGGCGGCGACGACTCCCGGCTGGGTGACGGTGACAATTTGTAAGGGGAGGAGGTGAGGCGGAAATTGTTGAAGGAATTGCTGGGTTTCTGTGTCTGTATCTCTGACAACAACGATCGCCTGATCAACTGATTTAGTTTGCTGTTGCAGTGCTTTCAGACACCGGGCTAGGTCTTGAGGACGGCGATAGGTGGGGATGAGAACTGTGTTTCTCATGGGTGATTAACTCCTCAAATATATTTAGATAGGTTTGTGCCATTGTTGACCAGCTATGTTGTTCGGCAATAGTCCGGGCAACTTTACCCATTTGTTGACGCAGTGAGCGATCGCTATTTAACAACTCCAGCGCCTCTACTAAAGCCTTAACATCATCACAATCGTCTAAAACGATGCCGCAGTCGCGATTAACTAAATCAGCCGCACCAGTAGTAGTGGCGGTAATCACGGGCAAACCTGAAGCCATCGCTTCAATCACTACAAGTCCAAAGGGTTCATAACGGGACGGAAACACAAATAAATCTGATGCCCGTTGAATTTGGGGCATATCATGGCGATAACCTAAAAAATGCACTCGTTCACTAATATTTAATGCTTTTGCCATTGCCGGATAAGGGCTATCTTGAGTACCACCGACAACTGCTAAATGTAATTTAGGAACTTTTACCAAAGCATGAAGTACAGTATCTAAGTTCTTCCGGGAAATCCGAATATCACCTGCAAATAAGGCCAAATTGACATTTTCAGGTAATCCTAATGCCGTCCGAGAACTGACACCGGGAGCAAATTCTTGTAAGTCTACACCATTAGCAACCACCCGAATTTGTGAACGAGGTACACCAATATTTACTAATTCTTGGGCAACTTTTTCTGAGACGGCAATAATAATTTTAGATTGGCAAAAAGCTTGTTTTTCCCAATAAGCATTAGCCGCAGTAAATAACCATTGATATAACCCGTACAAATCTTTACGGTTATGGGAAATATGCACAGGCGATTTCAACCAAGAACCATGTACAAAATGCACGGCATTGACATCACTTGCTCCCATAGTAATCGCGCCATTGACCTTAATTAAATCTAAATTGGCTCGATTTTTACGCAACCAATCGGCACTTTTTTGAGCAAAAATGAAATTGCGAATAAATTCCGTAGGATACATTTCTACTGGAATAAAAATACAATTAACGGCACTATTATCGGCTAAATCTGGGGCAATTTCACTAGCTAATAATGTCAGATCATGACCACGACGAATGGCTTCTTGAGCGACTTCATAATTAACTCTACCTTGACCATCACCTTTTCTGATTTTGTGGGTAACAATACAAATTTTCACTCATAACCTCTTGTAATTTACTAAATTAGGAAATCTTCCAAATTTTATTCGTTAACTTGGTAGGAATAAAACTAATAATTAAAGCCGCTAAAGTGCGTAAGTTAAATTTTTGCTCACTTAAAGTTTGCCAAAAATAACGGCGAGCATCTGTAATTTTTTGATCTCGTAATAAGCCAATTCCTAAAGTTGTATTAGCTTCTAACCATTTAGTTTTAAAGTAGGAATTAAATTCTTGTAACTGTTGATCTTTCATAAAGGTTTGATAACAGAATAGCTCACTTTTACCTTTACGAATTTTTGCTTGAACATTGCGACTACCACTGAGCATAGTATCAGTTTGTTCATGCTCTCGATATTTGGTTAATTTTTCAGGAACATAGTAAACTCCATAGCCAGAAATACAACAAAGATAAGTTAAATATAAATCCCACATTCCGTCAACCTCTGAAGGAATACTATCCCAATTAAGCACACCATTTCTGATTACACAAGCAGCCGCAGTGGGAATACTTTTATCAATTAAGCCAATTTGAGTAAAATTTTCATGAACTCCAGGAGTGATTTGGTCACGTTTATAACTGCGGGTATTGTTTTCAGTGGCAGCAATATTAATTTTACTATCACCATCTATAATATATTGGTCACAAAATGCCAAAATTAAATCGGGATTTGCTTCTAAATTGGGGACAAGTTTAGATAAAAAATCCTCATTCCATATATCATCATCATGGAGACTAGCCACATATTTACCTGTAGCAATTTTAAAACCATGAAACTGGTTAGCTAACATCCCAATATTTTCTTTATGTCGCCAAAATTTGATGCGTGAATCTGGAAATGATTCAATTAGTGCTTGGGGATTTTCAGAACTACAATTGTCAGAAACGATAATTTCTAGATTTTGATAAGTTTGTTGAATGGCACTAGAAATAGCTTGTTTTAGGTATTCTGGGCGATTATAGGTGGGGATAATGACGCTTACCAAAGGTTCGGAGGAGTTAATATTTAACATTGATTGGAGCATGAGAAGATAAACTACTTTTAGTTGTTGTTTGTTTTTGGGAAACTATCTCTAAAAAACGCAAAGCTGTAGGGACAGGACTATAATTTTTAATTGCCCAACTTCTTCCTTCTTGAGTAATATATTCGAGAATTTCGGGATTTTCTGCAATTCTATCTACTGTGGTTTGGACATGATCTAAATCTACACCAATATAATGTCGCCAATTTTCAGGCATTACAGGTAAAGTAATCCCATATTTTTCAAAATCAACATGAAATGTCACACATCCTGCGGCTAAAGATTCCCAAAATCGCCAACTATCCCATTGTAGAATTGTATTTGATTTTAACCGCAATTTTTTTATTACCCGTTGAATATTCCGATTAATTAAACCACCTGAATTTTTAGGCCAAGCAGGGACAAAAAAACCACCAAAACAAGCACAAGCGGTTGAATATTTGAGACGGTTATAGTAATTTGGATAATGACGTTTACCAGTTTGTAACCAATGGAGATGATGATAGGGTTCAGTTGGATATTCAGCTTGGTTATCAACAGTATTATTGATTTGGAAAATATCACTAATTTTTGGGATTAATAGGCTAGAACTAATATTTCTGACGGGATGACCAGTTTGCCAATGTCGAAAATTAATAAGTATTTGTCTTTTTTTGTCCTGGAAATTGGGAACTTCTTTCAATTCATGTAATATCCGGTTACTCAATCCAAAAGACCAGGGATAAAAATTATCTAGATAATTTAGATGGTGATTGGAATGGGTCTTGAGAATGAAATCAAATTGTTTATATTCTGGTAATTTATGATAATCTTTATCGTTATCATTACCATCTAAATAAACGGTTAAATATTTTCGTTCTGCATGAAATAAATTATCTGGCAGAGGATGATTAATATTGAACCAATTATTACTAAATACGACAATAGAACAGTCATCGGTTGTGATAGCTGGATCATGACGAAAGAGATATTCTTGTTTTTCCGTTGACTCTTGCCAGTAATTGATATTAGAAACAAAGGATATTCCTAATTCTCGAAAGCCTTCTCCTAAACAAATCAGCAAATGCTGAAATTGATCTTCTTTTTCACCTTCTCCTCTAGGTAAACAGAAAAAATATATTTTGCCATTAAAGTTAGTTAACTGTTCATGTTTCATGTTTTTGCACTTATTTATCTCACTTCATTTTGAATTTGATAGTATTGCCAAAACTTACCACGTTGTTGAAGTAACTCTTGATATGCTCCCTGTTCTACGATTTTTCCTTGTTCTAAAACCACAACTTTATCTGCTTTTGCAATAGTAGAAAGACGGTGAGCGATCGCAATTACTGTGCGGCCAACAGATAGCTTTTCTAAGGATTCTTGAATTAACCGCTCAGACACTGAATCTAAGGCACTTGTAGCTTCATCTAGAATCAGGATTTCGGGGTTTTTCAGCAATGCGCGAGCGATCGCAATTCTTTGTCTTTGTCCACCTGATAACCGCACACCTCTATCTCCTAATTGCGTATCGAAACCTTCCGGCATTTCTAGAATAAATTCTAAAGCATTTGCCAATCTTGCAGCTTCTTTAATCTCTGTTGCTGTAGCTGTTGGTGTCCCATAAGCAATATTATTTCCAACAGAAGTATTGAAAATAAAAGTATTCTGACTCACAACTGCTATCTGAGAACGCAGAGAGTTAATGTCAAATTTGCGAATATCAACTTCATCTATATAAATATAGCCATCAGTCGCATCATGAAAGCGCGGAATTAAATCTGCAAGTGTGGTTTTTCCAGCCCCAGATGAACCAATTAAAGCCGTCATTTCCCCTTGTTTAATGGAGAGAGTTATATTATGTAAAACTCGTTGATTAAGACTATAATCAAAATCTACCGACACTAAATCAATTGATCTTTTAAAACCAGGAAATCTGAGTGCGCCATTTTGAAAATAGATTTTATCATCAGTTTTTAACAACTCCTTGATATTTTCTACTGCTCCCGCTTGGGTACTTAAAAAAGCCACGACTCCATTCAAATCTTGAGTCATAGGAATAATGCGGAACAGGACAAAAAAGAAAGTTAACAAAGCTGAAACTTTCATTAATCCTGTGGTTAAAGCCACAATAATCATACTAATTAGAATTAGCGTAGATATACTTTCAGCCAAAGGCTTAACTATTAAAGAAATCCAATAAACACTTTTCCACGTATTAACAATTTTTTCACTGGCTTGATAATACCGTTTTCGCTCAAATTCTTGAGTAGAAAAAGCATGAATTGTGCGAATACCTTCGATCAACTCTAGCACCCTAGCCGTAAAATTATCATTAGCAGAAGTAATCGCAAAACTACGTTCTCTAATTTGTTTATTTAGAGTGGATAATGCTACCGCTAAAAGACTAAATAGCAAAATAGAAACTATAGTCAGTTTCCAGGAAAGAATAAACAAGGAAATAGAATAAATAATCAGTGTAAAACTTCTAGTGATTAAAAAAGCTAGTCCACCAAAAATCTGCCTAATTCTCTCCATTTCACTGGTGAGTGTATTAACTAATTCTCCAGATTTTTTATGACTAAAATAATTAAGAGTTTGAGCCTCTAACTGTTGAAAAATTCGTTTACGGAGATTATCTACTAAACTTACTTCACTAAACTGAATGCAAATCTGTCCTATATAATTGAAGGATGCTCGCATAAAGGTTGTAACAATAATTAAAGCTGATATTCGATATAATCGCTCTGTTGTGGAAGCATTAATTCCTAAAATCAAAATATCAAACCAGCCTATTCCTGTTTTCACAGGTTCAGCCCCAGGAGTAGTTAAGCTTTGCAAAAATACCAGCAAAAATCCTAAACCAAACCCTTCAAAACTGGCAGCTAAAGCGGAAAATACGATAGCTAAAATAGCCACAACTCGAAAGTGTTTAAATTCTCGTAATATTACCCGATTATTTTGCCACAAACTTGTAGCTTGAAAGATTTTCATTGTTGACGGTAGAAATTTGGAATCCATAAAAATTTTGACCAATAATTTTGATAATTAAGCACAGAAGCATCAATCTCAAGAAAATAAATATGCTTACATAGGAGCGCGACGAATAAAACGACCAAGAGCAGAACCACAGAGAATTTCAAATTTCTGCCATAGTATTTTTGCCATTGAATAAAGTTGAATAGGTGTTTGACTATGTTGCCAATATAATTTATCAGTTATGGTGGGAGAGCTACCTTCTAAAGCACTGAGAAGCAATTTTTTGCGCCAAGGTTTAATATTTGGAACTGTAGCGTGAGACATAATAGTCCCACCAGGAACAAAATCCATGCCGTCTGGGCCAACGGTACTCAAAGGATAATTAGTCAGCATCAATGCTAAGTTTAAATAAGTCTGATCTCCATACAGATATGGATAATGATTAAAGGTATTACCGTTATAAAGATCCTCTAAATTGGCATATCCTGCCATTTCACCCAATTCTTCTAATTTTTGCCAAATATCCAAAATATATTTGTGATTTTTATGAACTCCAATAAAGCCACTATTGTAGTGATAATCTAGCTCACGCTCACAAGCAAAACCATTATTTTCAGCAAATTCTTTCCATGCTAATCGTCGAGGATGATTCGCTGGTACAAGATACCAAGAATCACCACAAAGAGCAATTCCTCGACTTACCCAATTTTCATAGAAATTCCACTCACATTTATTGACAATATCAGGATCAAAGTAAAATAAGGCATCAATATCTGGACAGTAATCTTCCCATAATTGGGACATAAAATCAGGTTTATAAAAACCTAAATGTTTTGGAGTTGTTAGCTTGACAAATCGGATTGCACAACCTTCACCTAAAGAAAACTCTTGATAACCATTTTCTGTTTTCAAAGACTTAGCCCAAGGTGGCACATTTCCCCGATATCCAGCCCAAAATATGCCTCGAAACCCGTGGTGATATAAGGAATTTACTAAAGCCCCCACACCATAATGATAGTCTTTTTCAAATACGGTACAAATCGCTGTTTGCATGATATTTCTTATTTTTGAATTAGGTACATAATTCATGGTCATCAAGATGATAACAGGAAGTATTCATCAATTAGATAAAAGCGCTTAAAAACACAGAGTGAATATATTTATTCTAAACTATAGGCAAATTGACCTTATTCTCTATTTGCCATGCACCGCTGAAGTTATGTTTTTGATTTAACTTTTTTCTCTGGGCTTCTAAGCTTAATTTAACCGCATTTTCTAAAGACAAACAACGATTATTAAGTAGGCAAAATTTTCCTTGAAATAGATTCAATCCATTAGATAAATTATTTAGAAAAAATGTACCTAATACAACAATTAAATTAGTCATTTCATTTTTAGCTGTTGAGCTAAATTTAATAACTCGAAAAAGTTGTTTATTTTCTCCCATATACCACTCATAATCAAACAGTAACTTTGGAGAATATATTTGAATAGTTATTAACCCTCCGAGCATAACTGGACTCATAAACAGCAGCAGAAATAAAGCCCAAGCCCAATCAATTATGATTCGTAAATTCCTGAAAATTTGATTACCTTTTTTTGGCGATTTTTGATAACCAGAAATGTTCATAAATATTGGTTTATTAGCTTTTTGACAAGCATTTGCCCAAACTTTTAATAAAGGATCACCAATTTTTGGATCTATGCTCACTAAACTAACTGGAGAATGTTTTAAGCAATCTATTAACGATGCTTCATTTTCTAGTGCAGCTAAATGGGGCTGTGGCAATTTTTCAGAAGCTTTCACCAATAACTTTCCTCTCCGCCATTGCAAGGTACATGATAGGAAGTTAAAATTTTCAGATGACTGAGGTATAATAGAGTTATTATTTAGACTAGAAATGACTGAAATTGGCATAGATTAAAAGTGATAAAGTAGTAAAAGATTGACTTGATCTGTACGATCAGGAAATTAAAATTTTCTCAATCGTAAAAAATACATTAAAGATAAGCAGATTTAACTTTTATGACTAACCAGCGTTCCTCCTTGTAAAATTTGTTTATATTAAAATACATATAGGAATCCGCTTTGATTTCTGAATTTATTTGCTCTTGTCTTTGAAAGTTAGATGATGGGTTTCAATCTCTACAATATAAGACTCTTGATAAATAAATCATCAAGAAACAACTTCTTTATTCACTCTTTAAATAAATATTACTTTTTTCTCCACAATATTAAGATATGGTAAAATGAATTAATGGTAACTAAATAAAATTAACCAACATTTTGTGTTTATAAAACATCTTATAGTTTGCTTATCAGGTAAATAAAAATAACTCTAGAGCGGATTAGTTCCTCAACTTAGATCCCCGACTTCTTAAAGAAGTCGGGGATCTTTGATCTTGTTGTTTAAATGCAAAAACCCCTGTCAAGTGCAGGGGTAAATCTATCGTAGCTGGTTAAATATTGAGCAAATATTCTGGTTTATTTTTCCATTGCCGGTTGTAAAACCAATTGTTTTGGCTTGACATAAGGTACATAGGTGCTATCAGATGGAGATGCACCATTAGCCACAACACCAATCAAATTTAACTTACTCAACATCCTTGTGGCTTGATTAAGTTGGGTACGCGTTACTTTACCAATACTTGCCATCATTACCACACTTCGACAAGAGGATGCTGTGAGCATAGCATCTACTAAACCAAGCACTGAGGGGGCATCTATGATTACCAAATCATAATTTTCTTCAAATGCAGCCATCAATTGGATCATGCGGGGAGAACTCAAAAGATGGGCAGGATCTGTCGGGATTGGTCCGGCTGTCAAAATATCAATGTAAGATGATCCAGAGTAAGGAACACTAATATGATTAGGCAGATTAACTTCACTTTCTAATAAACTGGAAAGTCCCTGTTCATTAGGAAGATTTAATTGTTTGTGCAGATTAGGATCGCGTAAATTAGCATCAATTAGTAAGACTTTTTTATGTAGACGAGCCGCACTCATGGCTAGACCTAATGCCAAAGCTGATTTACCATCATCTGGTAATGCTGATGTTACCATTAATGATCTTAAATCTGAGACTTTATTCAGCAGTTCGATATTTTTGTAAATGAGATCAAGTGATTCCCAGCGGGGAGAAGATTGCAATACTTGAATTGTCCAAGGAGCAAGAACTTCTGGTTTGCCAAATGGCAATTTTATCATTGATTCTCTGGGTCTGGCAGGTGGCAATTTAGGAGTTGTTCCTAATAAGGGGAGAGCAGCCTGTTTTTCTAATTCCGCAGTAGTATGTACAGCGTCATCAGATGCTTCACGAATGAAGGCAGCAGCCCCTCCTAACATTAAGCCAATGACTCCTCCTAATAAGAGATTTTGTCTCATGTTAGGCCCAGTGTGAGAACCTTCTTGTGGTTCTTCTACCACTTCCCAATTGAATCCGCCTTTAGAAAGTTCCTGGCGTAATTTTTGTTCGGCTCTTAATAATTGTTCTAATCTTTCTCTGCTAAATTGTAGTTGGGGCAGGATGCGATTGTAATAAGCTAATAGAGAAGGAAAACGCTTGAGGTCTGCTTGTAATTCTTTCTCTTTTGCGGCTAAAGTTTGATCGCGGGCGATTAATGCAACTATAGTAGTTTGCGTTTCTACCAATTGACCTGTGAGATTCAGATCAATTTGTCCAAGTTGTCCTTGTGCTAAAAGATTATCTCCAGAACTAAAGACAGGATTAGTGCTTTCTCCTAAAGTTCTGCTGACTTCTTTTTGTAAAAGTTGTTTTTGACTTTGTAGTTGTTCGTTCAATTTTTGAACGCCGGGAGTATCATCAGTAAAACGTAAGCGTTCTTGTGCTAAAGCCAGTTCGGTTTTTTGGATTTCGTTGAGTAAGCCTTGGTAGCGGGTAGACTGACTCAAACGAGAAGAAACTAAGGCGTTTTGTGGAGAACGATTCAGTTGTACTTGCAAAGATTTTTGCTTTGCTAAAGCTTCTTCATACAAAGAACGAGTTGCTTGTCGTTCCTGTTGGACAGTATTTAAAGTTGTCTCTACGGTTTTAGCCTGAGCATCTGGATCAATTAGATTTTGATTTCTGCGAAACCTTTGTAGATTTGCTTCGGAAACAGTTACTTCATCTGTCGCTTTTCTTAATTGCTCTCTAATGACTTGGAGACCTTTTTGTAACCGCGAATTTTGCTGTTGTTTGTTGTATTCTAAATAAACTTGCTGTATTGTTTGCAGGACTTTTTGGGCTTTTCCTGGATCGTTACTGGTATAATCAACTTGAAATATTTTAGTGGCAACCTTATCCTCTGGACTCTTAATTTGAGTTAAGACTAAGGATTTTTTTAAATCCATTACGGTTAAGTCTGGATATTCAGCTTTGAGTTTATCAACTGCTTTTTTAATCAGTCCAGAACTCTGCATCAAGTTTAATTGAGTAGCAGTATCTACCTCCACATTAGTATCAGTGAATTGACTTTCTGTGTTATCAGTTTCTTTCTTGCCTTGATAGTTAGGTTCTACTAACAATTGCATGGTGCTTTTGAAGCTGGGTTCTGTTTTCAAGGTGATGATGCCAGCAATAGCAGTAGAACTCAGCAATACTAATAATAACCAGGGAAATCTTCGCAGAATTACTGCAAACATTTGTCCATAACCTGGTTCTGTTTCTGATGCTGGATTTATATTGGGATTTAGACTAGTTTGAACCACTTTTATTATCCTTATCTGCGATACACTACGCAAACACCTAAAAATTAAATGAATTAGCGATGCACACCTCTAATACTGCGGGGCAGAATTAAAAATTAAAAAAGCAAATTATATAAGCTTTCTAGGAATTTTTAATGATTAGTTATTTTTGCCATGCTGCACTAGTGGTCTGTCAATCCAAAAATGACGGGTAAAGGCAAGCAGGGGGAGAGGAGGGGCAGGGGGAGTAGGGGAGGGAAAAACAGAAGTTTTTTCCGATCATTAACCGTCAAAATAAATTTGACGAACTACTAGTTTTACCAATAACTTGCTCAACTTTACTAAAGAATGACTGTTCTGAGAAATTGCTAACAGCATGATTACGGATATTTTCGTAATCCCAAGCTATTCCTCCAGCTTCGAGTATTGCTGCTTGTAAAGAGCATGGTGTTTGTCTTTTGAAAAACACCCCAGTTTTCCCTGGTATTTGAGTATCTAAGACTCCACCTGCTCCATAGGCAATAACTGGTGTACCACTAGCGTTTGCCTCGACTGGAACTAATCCATAATCTTCTAAAGCTGCAACAATAATTGACTTAGCTTTAGAAAATAAGTCTTTACGTTCTCTATCACTAACATGACCAAGAAATTGGATGTTTGGTAATGCGTGGGCTTTTAATCTTTCTTGTTCTGGTCCATCACCTGATATTAATAAGTTCCAGCCTAACCAATTAAAAGCTTCGACTATTATATCAAGACGTTTATAACTTATCATCCGCGCCGATGCCAAGTAATATTCTTCTTTGGTATCGGAAAAAACAAAGTTGCTAGTATCAATTGGATAGTTAATAGCAATGGCTTGTTTGTGATAAATCTTTTGAATTCGCTGGGCAACAATGCTAGAGTTAGCAATGTAGAGATCGGGTTCTTGAGCATATTTCAGGTCTACATTTCTCATCATTTGAAAAACTCTTTCGATGAGAGGAGCAAAGTATCTATAATCTCCGTATTCCCGTAAATATGTTTCTGTGTCCCATAAAAAGCGGGTAACATTATGACAAAAACAAATATGTCTAGCTTCAGGTTTTTTCCGTACTGCTTTGGCAAAACTGGTGCTACTGCTGATAATTAGGTCATAATCTTGGAGATCCAAGGAACGAAATGCAGGAAAATACAAAGGAGCTAACATCCGAAAATATTTGGTTGCACCAGGAATTTTTTGCAAAAATGTGGTATTAATAATTCGTTCACCTAAATCAATACTTTTCTGCGGGTCGTATAATGAGGTGAAAATGTCAGCTTCAGGATAGCGTTTACACAGTAATTCAAATACGCGCTCTGCTCCACCGCGTTGAGTTAAGTAATCATGGACGAGAGCTATTTTCATACCGGATTCCCTACGATTTGGTAATTGACAATTGGTTTTAATATTTATTCTCTAGGAATTTAAGTTTTCATGTTGCATTACTAGGTTTTATCAATTATTTTGTATCAATTAATTTATCTAGTTTAATATGAGCTTGAATCATGCAAAACCCTACAAGATTATGAAAATAATCTCTGTTATCTATTGTATATATGTAAATTCAGAGGTTAAATGAAAATATCAGGAAACCTCTGAATTATCTTGTTGCTAATTTGAAAATTATTTTGTGAGTGCTAAAGTTTTCGCAGGAGCAAAGTAAACGGTTTGTTCAGCGCGTAATTGATCGCAAAGTCTGCCTTCAGGTAGTTCCACGTCATCATAAGTGAGGACTTGATCTTTAGGAATATCGCGCTTTAAGCGACATCCTTCCGCTAGACCCATGGGGAGTAGGTTTTCTTGTTGCACAATGGGGGAATTTTCACATTGTCCATAGGTCATGTAATAACCAATACCATCAAGGGTTTCTCCGGCTGTGAGATCAATTTTGGCAGTGGTGACGACATCAACAACGGGACCTGCTATTGGTGCAAGCACAGCATCATGGAAGAGGACAGCCCGAGCTACGGAGAGGGGAACTTCAAAATGGCATAGGTGATAGGGGGTGTAGAAACTGTAGAGGGGGCCTTCACCGAGTTTATAAAGGTTGAGGTAATGGCGTTGTTTGGGGTCTTCGTGGGTAGCAAATACGAATACTCCTGGACCGGGTTTAGTGCCAACTACGTAATCAACGATACCGCCTAATTCTTGCAGTTGGTCAATGTCATACATTTTGGTCATTTCATCCACATGACCGGTGTAATCATATCCCAACATCCCCCGCTTGGCTACTTTCATGCCTGTGCCGTTGGCGACTATGGCTTGCTCAAAGGAGATTTTTGTACCATCGGCAAAGCTTGTTACCATGGCGGGATTTTGTCCCCAGCGTTGGGCAAAACCGGCTTGGGTGGTGGGGTTGCGGTAGGGGTCTTGTAAACCTTTGATATTGCCACACAGGAGGGGTTTTAAACCGATGCTTTTGACAAAGCGATACAGATTCATTTCTACCCCTGGTTGGTCGCCGTCACAGGCACTCAGGACGACTCCAGCCCGGTCTGCATGGACTTTGAGGATGGGACCAATTGTGCCATCTAGTTCGGCATTCATGAGGATGATATGCTTGTAATGAGCGATCGCACACATCACCAAATGAGCCGCATATTCAATTGTTCCCGTCACTTCAATGATTGCATCTATGCCATCTGCTTCACACAAGAGCATAGCATCTTCTGTGATTGCATATTTATTTTGAGCTATGGCATCTTCTAAATCAGCTAAATTAGCAACAATCTTGATATCCTCAATTCCTGCTTCTAAATAAGCTCGTTTAGCGTTATCAATATGCCGATTAGAAATAGCCACCAACTCCATTCCTGGCACAGAATTGATAATTTGATTAGCAATCCCTCGACCCATAAAACCAGCGCCAATCATGGCCACTTTGACTGGTTTACCTAATGCAGCCCGTGCTTGTAAAGCTTTATCAACAATAATCATGATTAAACTCCTATTAAAATAGATTCTAGTAAAGGCCAATTGCGATCTTTATCAGACATTTCTGTGGCACTCAATGGCCAAGAAATTTCTAAAATTGGGTCATCATAACGCAAACCTCGTTCATATCCAGGAGTGTAAAATTCACCCACTTGATAGACAACTTCTGCACCATCTGTTAAAGCTTGATAACCATGAGCAAACATTTCTGGGACATAAAGAGCGCGACGATTTTCTGCACTCAGTTCTACACCAATATGCGCTAGATAAGTGGGAGATTCAGGACGCATATCCACAATCACATCATAAATAGCTCCTTGAGTGCAGCGAATTAATTTTGTTTCGGCTGCGGGAAGAGTTTGATAGTGCATTCCTCGCAATGTGCCTTTTTTATGATTAAAAGAAAGATTACATTGGGCAACTGTGGGTTTTAAACCATGTGCTAAAAATTCATCAGCACAGAAAGTTCGAGCAAAAAAACCACGAGAATCGGGCTTTTCTTCTAAGTCAATAATGAAAGCACCAGCAAGTTTAGTAGAGGTAAAAATCATGGTTATTTAGGAAAGTTTTATTGAGCATAACAGAATCGTAGGGGCGAAGCATTCGGACATAAAATTAATGGTTTTGGCGATAGATTATCACCCGAATGCTTCGCCCTTACTAATGGTTTTGGCGATAGATCATCACCCGAATGCTTCGCCCTTACTAATGGTTTTGGCGATAGATTATCACCCGAATGCTTCGCCCTTACAAGATTTCAATTCTTGCATTTCAGGTTTATACCTTTAATCCTAATTGTTGACTTATTTTGGGAAAGGTATCATCATAATATTGTGTACAAAGTTCAGGTCGTTTAGGAGAGTTAGCTGTGTATGTAAAAAATAGCGTTGACCGCTCTTGAGTTCTCACAGTCCCATGATGGAAAATATTTCTTACATCTGCAAAAATCACAGTTCCAGCTTTACCAGGACATGATTTCCAAGCTGATTTAGGAATGACTTTCATCATTTTATCATCGTTAATTCCTAAAAAATTTACCCGCCATAATTCATAATCAACTCGATAATTATTTACTTGTTCTAGAGAATTAGCAGGTAGGGGAATATATTCAAATGGTCCATGTTCTTCAGTTACATCATTTAGATAGATAATCACCTTAATCATGCGTCTATCTTCAGAATCTTTATGCCATAGTAAAGTTTCCAATTGTTTTTCATTAGGAAAGTCTTTCCGCACATGAACACCATGAAAAGCAATAGGTAAACCTATATAATGTTCAATGATGTTTTGTAATCGGGTTTCAATTCCCCAATTCAAAAATTCCGGTAAATCTGTAACCGTATAAATTTGCGGTAACTTATATCCTGCATGGATATCTCTGGGATTTACCATACTATCAGTACAACTATTAGCAGTAGCTAACATTTTAGCAGTAGATGAAAAACCTAAATCTTCCAAAGACGTGATATAAACACCTGATGTTTTTAGAGTATCAACAATCAATTGATCTTTTGCACTAATAGCAGGTAAATTTTTGCTATGATGCCAAAGTTTCACTTGATAAGCTAACTCATCTTTTAAGACTGATATTTTTTCTGCAACTTTATTAATCACAATCCAAATACCTCCCAATCAAAAGTTATTTTGTCCAAACAATTGCTGATTTATCCCTGATAGTTTCTGACTTCTGAAGTCGTTGTTCTGTCCATTTCTGTTTCCGCTACTTTCAATTCTCTCATGGGTATTAATTCAAAAGCAGCCACACCTACTAAAGCTAAAAAAGGAACTACTGTTTTGATAGCTGAAACAGGCCATCTTCTCATCGCTCCTAAAAAAACTTTCAAGTCTACTTCATGGTAGTTTTGTAAAAGCATCCGACAACAATATGCTTTAGAATAACCAACTTGCTCAAGTTTTAAAATCACTTCAGGTATATGTTGGTATTGCATTAAAAGTGCAGCCTTTGGTTGTTTTTGCCAATAACTCACACCAACAATACATTCTAAATAGACATCTTTAGTCACAATTACTTTGCCATTAGCAGCACAATAACCGGCTAAATATGCTAAAGATATCCAATTATTACTAGCAGTTGGCCAAATTTGGAGAGCGCGTTTAATTAAATCAGCACGATATACTGTAGCAGTTAGAAAAATTACCGCTCCTACACTTTTACTAAAACAATGTTCAAATATTGCTTTACCATCACCTTTACCATCTTCAGTATCTGCATCAAACCAGCGATTACCAACTATTTTTGGTGGATGTACTGCTTCACCAGTAATTTTGTTTCGACCAGAAAAATTCAGAAACAATAATGATAAATCATCAATATTTTTAATTTTATTTATCACATAGGCAACTGCTCTTTCCTGAATTGGATCATCATCACCAATTGTCCAAACATACTTGGTTGTAGCAGAACTTAGGCAATGAAAAATATTTCGCATTACGCCTATGTTTTCAGGATTTTTATTTGATTTGAATGTGATGTTTGTGAAAATATTTTGCCATTTACTAATAATAGATTGAGTATGATCCGTAGAACAGTTATCAGAAACTAAAATTTCACACTCTGATTCAAATCCTTTAATAGCCTGAGATAACCAAGTTAATTGTTTATCTAGTAAATCGGCTCGATTGTAAGTAGGAATAGCAATAGTTAGGAGTTTGTTCATGGTTTTTGATAGAAAAAAATTTGAGAAACTTCATCAAGCCATATCTGATTTTTTCTGATTGAAATTCAGTTGATAGATAAATTTTCCTAGCAATTGCAAGTAGGTAATTATAATATTTGTGGCTAGAACTGGCCATCTTCTAAAAGCACCTAGTAATATTTTCCAATCACTCAGTTTGAAAATATTTTCTAGAATCATCCGTTGGCAAAATTGAGGAGAATATCCTAAGTTTAACAACTTCAGATAAACCTCCGGTATATAAACATATCGCATCATTAATGACCAGCGAGGATTTTCTTCCAAGGAACTAGCGTGCATTGTGCATTCCAAATAATTATCTTGAGTGACAATTACATTTCCATGAGCCGCACAAAATCCAGTCCAATATGCTTGGGATGCCAAATTTTTACAAGAAGTAGTCCACTGTTGTAAAGCTTGCTGAACTAGTTCAGTTTTATAAATGGTAGCCGTCATGAATAGTACCCCACCAAAACTACTCTGTAAATACTGTTCAAATACAGGTTTACTATTAGTGATTATTTCATCACTATCACTAGGAAACCAGTGTTTTACCAAAACTTGATTTGTTTTGTGATCACGTCCACAACAGTTAAGAAACATCAGTGATAAACTGGGATTTCTTTTAATTGTAGTTACGACATGAGCTAGGGTTCTTTCCTGAATTGGATCATCATCACCCACAGTCCAAACATATTTACTACCAGCAGCTTGAAGACAAAAAGCAATATTCGGCATTAACCCTATATTTTCCCGATTTCTATTCGCTATAAATACAGTATTACTAAAAACAGATTGCCATTTTTTGACGACTCCTGGTGTATTATCTGTTGAGCAATTATCAGAAATAATAATTTCACATTCCGATTCAAAACCTTTAATTGCTATTGCTAACCAAGCCAGTTGTTTATCTAGCAATGCAGCACGATTGTATGTAGGAATAGCAATAGTTAGTAACTTTTGCATAATACGATAATCTTGGTACAAGGATATTACTTGGTATAAATTTAAAAGAGGCTTTTAAATCGAATATCTTGAATTAATAAAATTCAATTTAATCCACCTTGATGCAATAATGTTCGGTTAAGAAAATGTAGGTTGGGTTGACGTATGTTACCCAACACCCAACAAAATTATTAATCATGTTGGGTTTTGCTGTCGCTCAACCCAACCTACGATCTTTTCGGAAGAAATTAATAATTTTCCTGCTTATTCCAGAAAAAATCTTTGTCAATTTGTTCTGTGCGAATTAGATACTCTAATTGTTTCAAGCGGGTGAATCCTCTAGACAAGAAAGTATCTTCATTCATATCAATTTGCTTGAACAAATTAAATAGTTGACTAGCACCAAGTTGAGCATTCCAATCACACTTGAATCCGGGAAGAATAGTGTTAATCTTTTCAAAAGATACTCGATAGCTGCGATTATCTGAACCGTTAGTACCAAAAGATAATTGACAACCGGGAAAGACATCAGCAACGATTTCTGCTATTTCTTTAACTCGATAATTATTCGCTGTATCACCAACGTTAAAGATTTGATTGTGAATAATATCTCTGGATGCTTCCAAAGCACAAACAATGGCTTTACAAATATCTAAAGCGTGAACTAATGGCCGCCACGGTGTACCGTCACTGGTCATTTTAATTTCTTTTGTAGTCCAAGCCAAGCCAGCCAAGTTGTTTAAAACAATATCAAATCGCATTCTGGGAGAAGCACCAAAAGCAGTAGCATTCCGCATGAAAGTAGGAGAGAAATCATCATCAGCTAATGGTTGAACATCTCTTTCTACTAATGTTTTACATTCGGCGTAAGCTGTTTGTGGATTAACTGGTGATGATTCTGTAATATCACCTTCACTAGCCACACCGTAAACACTACAAGAAGACATATAAACAAAACGGCGGACACCTACTGATTTTGCCAAATTAGCTAGACGAACTGAACCTAAATGATTAATATCATAAGTAATGGTAGGAGATAATTGTCCAGTTGGATCATTAGATAATTCCGCCATGTGAACAATAGCTTCTACACCTTCTAAATCTTCGGGATTGATATCACGAATATCTTTATTTAGGGTTTTAGCTGTTAAGTGAGTGCCATTATATAGCCAACCAACCTTATAAAAACCAGTATCAACACCAAGAACTTCATGTCCTCTTTGCATTAATAAAGAAGGCAATAAAGAACCAAGATAACCTTCTGTTCCAGTTACTAAAATCTTCATGATTGTTAAAATTTTTGATGTGTGAAAATATGTTGTTGCTTGAAAAGTCCGCAAATAAAATTCTCTTGTAGGGTGCGTCAGACTTGATTTGTTAGTAAAGTTAACAGATTTTTAGTATCTGACGCACCCTACTAACTTACTAAACTGTGCAAATGAGTAGGTTCTGGTATTTGCTTAACTATAGCTTTACCAATTTCCAAAGAAGAAGTTGCAGCGGGTGAAGGTGCATTGCAAACATGAATAGAGTTCTCACCTGCAATGATTAAAAAGTCATCAACAAGCGCACCATTATTCATCAATGCTTGAGCGCGAACTCCTGCATGAGTAGGAATTACGTCTTCTGCTTGAACTTCGGGAATTAGTGTTTGCAGACTTTTGACAAAGGCTGCTTTACTAAAGGAACGAATGATTTCTTGAATCCCTTCGTCAGCGTGTTTTGCTGCTAATTTCCAAAAGCCGGGATAGGTGATAACTTCGGCAAAATCTCTAAAATCAAAGTCGGTTTTTTTGTAACCTTCACGTTTGAGACTGAGAACTGCATTTGGTCCTGCGTGAACTGTGTTATCAATCATCCGGGTGAAATGCACACCGAGAAAGGGGAAATCTGGGTTAGGAACTGGATAAATGAGAGTTTTGACCAGATAGCGTTTTGCGGGGGTAAGTTCGTAATATTCACCGCGAAAGGGAACGATCTTAGCTTCAGGATTAGCTTTACCTAATTTTGCAATGCGATCGCTATGTAATCCGGCACAATTAATCACAAATCGAGTTTCAAAACTGCCCTTGTTAGTTTCTAATACCTGATTTTTGCCACTGCGGGTAATTTTCACAACTTGGGTATTGAGACGTAAATCTCCCCCTTGATTGCGAATTAATTCCGCGTATTTTAAACAAACTTGTTTGTAATTAACAATCCCTGTACTAAATACCCGAATTCCACCAACACAACTAACATGAGGTTCAACTTCTTTGACTTCTTGAGGACTAATTTTTTTAACAGGAATACCGTTTTCTAAACCGCGGGTGTAGAGATTTTCTAAGCGGGGTAATTCTTGTTCATTAGTGGCAACAATTACCTTGCCACAAACATCATGATCAATATCATACTTTTGGCAAAATTCTACCATGGAACGGCTGCCATCACGGGAGAATTTCGCCTTAAAACTTCCTGGTTTATAGTAAATCCCAGAATGAATTACACCGCTATTATTACCAGTTTGATGAAATGCCCATTCACTCTCTTTTTCTAAGACTAGTATTTTGGCATTTGCATAACGTTCTCCTAAAGCCATGGCTGTGGAAAGTCCAACTATTCCCCCACCAATAATCGCAAAATCATACATTAGTAATTTTTCCTAAATCCAAAATTTCTATTCCCAAACTTGCCAAGGAGCTTTACCACTTTTCCAAAGGTCTTCAAGATAGTTTTTATCTCTTAATGTGTCCATGGGTTGCCAAAAACCATCATGTTTGTAAGCCGATAACTGTTCTAAATTAGCTAACTTTTCTAATGGTTCTTTCTCCCACACAGTTGAAGTATCAGCAATAAAATCAATTACTTGTGGTTCTAGAACAAAATAGCCCCCATTAATCCAAGCACCATCACCTTCAGGTTTTTCTTGAAAACTGGTAATTTTAGTTTGTTCTTGTCCTAAAGAAATTGCGCCAAATCTTCCTGCTGGTTGCACTGCGCTGAGTGTTGCTAATGTCTTTTGTTCTTGATGGAATTTAATTAATTCTGTAATATTGATATTACTGACACCATCACCATAGGTAAAGCAAAAGGTTTCATTCCCAATATGTTCACGAACTTGCTTTAACCGCCCACCGGTCATTGTATTATCACCTGTATTTACTAAGGTGACGCGCCAGGGTTCAGCATATCCAGAATGGACATTCATTTGATTAAATCGCATATCAAATGTCACGTCTGACATATGTAAAAAATAGTTAGCAAAGTATTCTTTAATAACGTACCCTTTGTAACCGCAACAAATAATGAAATCATTAATACCGTGAGATGAGTAAGTCTTCATTATGTGCCAGAGAATTGGCTTACCACCAACTTCAACCATGGGTTTGGGTCTGATACTGGTTTCTTCACTTAACCTTGTACCCAGACCTCCTGCTAAAATCACTGCTTTCATGTAGTTACCTCAAAAATTTGCAGGTGGGTGATAATTTCAACTGATGGAAATGAAGAGAATGCACAATGATGGCAGAAAACTTGAATGCTTTTTTCTTTCTCTTTATTGGGTAGATAAACATAATTTAACTGTTATTTTCTAGGAAATTATAAAGAATAAGTAAATTAAGATATTTTATCTGTAAAATATTTATAGCAGGAGTCAGGAGTCAGGAGTCAGAATAAAAAAGAAGAAGAAAGAAGGAAGAAGAAAGAAGAAAAAATAAGAAGGAAGAAGAAGAAATAAAAGTCTTTTGGTGGTGGTCTTTTTTCGTAAATTTTGTACCTAATTCAATCCACATACTGCGATAGTAATTTTAATCACAAAAACAAAAACCCCCGATTTCTTGATGAAGTCAGAGGTAGCATTTTAACTGTTATTTTTACCGATTATTGACATTTTAGATGATTTTAATTTCTTCCTTATTCTTCCTTCTTATTTTTTCTTCTTCCTTATTCTTCCTTCTTATTTTTTCTTCTCCTGACTCCTTCTATATCAATTACTTTGTCCAAGTAGGGTTGAGTTAGATAATAAACTGTCACATTTATTAGCGACAACAATACAAATGCTACTGAGGGACTGTTGATAATTATCCATATCATTTTCTTCTAAAGAAACTTTAGCGGCTGCTTCTAAATCCGCAACTGCTTGAACATGATTTTTATCAGCTATACCTTCTCCATATTGTGCTAGTTCATAGTAGGCCATACCACGTTTTAGATAAATTTTAGCCAACCGGGAATTGAGTTTAATTGCTTCAGTAAAATCGGCGATCGCTTGTTTATATTCTGCTGCATAATCAGTGCTATATTGAGCCATTTGATAGCGAACCGAACCCCGTTGAAAGTAAGCATCTACTTTTGATGAATTGAGTTTAATTGCTTTAGTAAAATCGGCAATTGATTTTTCGTATTCCTGAAAAGAATTATTGATGTATTTATTGATTTCAAATCGCACAACACCCCTTCTGATATAAGCTTCAGCATCATTTTTATTTATATTGATGGCAGCATTAAAATCCGCGATTGCTTGTTTATATTCTCTGTTAGGGTCACTACTATAGTTGGCAAGCATATAATAAGCATTACCGCGATTTACATAAGCTTTAACTTCTTGAGGATCTAACTTCAAAGCTTGGTTATAATTAGCTAATGCAGCTTCATAATTATTTAAATTGTACTGGGAATTAGCCAAATCTATATAGCTTTTGGCAGACTGGGGATTCTTTTTAATAGCTTGGGTAAAGTTGACCACTGCCTGTTCATAGTCTTGCCGTTGATAAGCAGTATGACCACGCTGATAATAATCCGTAAAAGAAAGCTTTGTTAAATCAGGAGTTTGATTAGCAGCACGAGACATCAAACTTTGTTGAGTATAAGGATTTTGGGAAACAAAAGGACGGGTAAATTTAATCATTACGTCCAAATAACCCAAAAGACCCAATCCCATCACCCCAACAATGACACCGTATACCTTGGGGTTTAACTTTTTCCGAGACGGAACATGATAAAACTGCTGGTTTGTGGGTTGCCAATGATAGACCGGAGAATTTGATTTTAATGGCTGAGTAATCCGTGGAGTCGGAACATAGCGACGTTTAGACTGAGGTTTTTGGCGTGGTTGCAGATGTTGTTTAGAAGCGATCGCTACGAGTGACGGAAACGGATCTCTTCCACCTAATCGTCTAGTCCTCTCACACCAAGGACATTTATCTAAATGATTATGATAAAGATGCTGAGGATTAGCCGCACAAGTCAGCAAACTTTCCTCCACTGCCGCTAATGCCGATAACCAAGTTTGAGCATTAGGACGTAACCGGGGATTGTGATGACCATCTTCAAAACAACGCATAAATAAATCCTGTAAGCTGGGATGAAGCAGATCCCAACCAGGGGAAATCGGAGTGGGCAAATAGGGGACTTGTTTCTTTTGACTATAGGTAAAATGCCCAGAAAGTATCCTCCCCTGGTAGGTTGGAGGTTCTATCCCACCTTGAAATATCCCAGAAAATGGGTGAGTTCCTTCCATTAACAATTGGAAAATCAGTACAGCCAACCCAAATAAATCATGATAATTTTCGCGGTCATAATCAGCAAAAGTTTTATTCTGTAATTCTGGCGGAGTATACTCCGCCTTACCCACAGAACAACGATAGACCAGATTTTCTAATGGTTCGGTCACTTGGAACGAATCTGTATCTACCAATGTCACCAATGCCGTATCACTAACCAAAATATTTGACTCATTCACATCACCAATACAGTATCCGCTGGCGTGCAAAGCCGCAAAAGCTGAGGCTAGGTTACGGGCAGTCCGCAATAAATACTGATAATTAAACAATGGGCAATGTTGTCGGCGAATCCCCGGATTATAAAAATCCATAATTGGCCGCATTCCCCGAATCCGGGGCATAATAAAGCCCACAATCTTACCGCTACTATCTGCTGCTTGTAACAACTCCTGTGGCCAAGCAATGGCAATATGCCCTAAATTGTCCGTCGGATTAACAGGAGGATTAGCCAGCATTGCCCGCAGTTTTTGGGCATAGGAGATAGTTGGTTTGTGATAGATTTTCGCCACTAGATTTTCATCCAATGGCACTGCATAGATACAAGCTTCACCACCATGTCCCACACTGACAGAGAGGTTGAGAATTTCCGGGTTGGGAAAACGACGTAGTACCTGCATGGCAGAATTAAGGTTATGTGAAGTAATTGGAATCAGTCAAAAGTTCAGCAACTCAAGAGGATGGCTTTAGCTGGTTTGAGGAGGTAGGAGTTATCCACCAACCTGCAAATAATTCCTGATTACCATAACTCATGAGTTAATAAATGCAGCTAGAACTAAAGTCAAATCATCATCAGTCCGCTTAGTAATTTTATCAGAGCTTAAAAATCTCATTAAATGTTCTTTGGCTAATATTCTATCTTCAGCGTTAGCTACAAACTCGAATAAAGGTAAAAAGAAAGGTTTATGAGGTTCACCAACAATCATATTTAAAGCTAACATCTGTAACCCATCGGTAAGCACACCAACATTAACTATCTCTTCCCGCCATATTTTCAGTTGTGCTGTCTCTAAGGCATCGGGAGATGTTAAAAAGGTCGTTTGATTGATATATTCACCGTTGCTGGGGATGGTTAAGGCTATCAGATTACCCATACTATTTTTAGCTACAGCTAAACCATCACCAACCTGCCCCACAGCCACAATTTCTGGTGTAGCAATCATGACAATTAAGGTAGTTGCTAAATCATGAGGTTGATTGTGACAAATATCCGCCTCAATTTCTATGGCTTTACGGGCTGCTAACATAGCATCAGTTAGCAAATAACCCAAAAAATCATTATTAGCCAGGGTATTACTGGTAATCTCTTGGTGAGAAAGATGCTCTATTGCCGTTTCTACAGCAATCATTGATCCCACCTTTCCTAGTTTAGCAGAACCCGCACCATCGGCTGCTGCTATTACCAACACATTATTGGCTAATAGTTGCCAATGGTGAGCATCCTGACAAAGTTGCTGGTTTTTTGAGTGACTAGTTCCACATACAGATGCAGCTACTATGCGCCATTGAGAAATCTGTTTTGATGTATTCATATAATTTGTTTTCCACAGCTAGTTCAGTTTAAACAACAAGCTGTAATTTTCATCTAAACAGATCCCCACCCAATTGGTGGTAGTGCTACCTGTTCATCTACTTGAGAATGGGATACCGCTGACATACTTGCGGACAACCATACAAACATCTCAATAAAATTTAATCCTTTTAGCTTGAGTGGACTCCGCACAGCGATTTGACTTAATCTACTCATGTTCGCATTGTCTACGCCCACCGTAAAGAAGGCCACCCGCTTATTAGATTCATCTCCTTGCAGTCTTTGGGATGCTTGTTCGACAACATGATCTAGTTCACCTTGGGGTTCACCATCGGTAATCATAAATACCCATGGACGGTAGTAAGCAATACCGTTAGTTCGATATTGGGATTTACGCTCTTGAATAATATCTAATGCTTTATGAATTGCTGAACCCATGACGGTTAAACCCTGGGCTGTCAGAATTGGCGGATTAAATTGATCAGCAGTTACAAAGTCCTGCACGACATTTACACTACTATCAAAGGTGATAATTGCCACTTCCACTCTTCTGGATGCTAGAGAATTTTTTACCAGTTCATCCTTTAAACTCAACAAACCTTGATTTAAAGCTTCGATTCGTTCCCCCTGCATTGAGCCGGAGGTATCTAGCAATAGCACGCATGGGCAACGGGGTTCGGGATTTTCCGCAAATTCTACAACTTCGTCAAGATTAAATGTATCAATCATAACTTTTTGTGTTATGTTATAATCCAAAGTCTTATTTTCCTTTTACTCAAAGTATATAGTTTCTAGCGCTAGTATGACTAAAATTATGGTATTTTTTTGTCGAAAATACTTGAGTTTTTCAGTAAAGATATTGATTTGCGGTAAATTTGCCAAATATCTCTCCAACTCCTCATAACTAAGTGTTGCATAATTCAAGTATGAATAACCTCACTCAAAGGGAATTACAACTAATTTCCTGGGTGTAATTTCCAGGAAATGAATACTTTCTCTTCTTTGCTATTCTTGCTCTTGTCCGATAGCTGAGTGCTATAATCAACATATACATTTACCTCCATAAATTTTTAAAGATTCTATGTGAGATTTCGTCTGTCTTCAGGTAAATAAATTCATTATTTTTAAATCCCCAAACAGGACGAATATCATTCTGACGGTTGATGAATTTAAATTATCCGAAAGATCTCAGCATTCTTGCTCGGATTACTATGTGATTTATCAAGATCAAATAGCTGAAAAATCTGACAAGCAGGAGATTTTTATCTAAGCAAATGCTCAAGAATTAGCACGAAAAACTACAAAACTTGTTACATTCAAGATCGCTAGGTAGGAGAATTTTTAGAAAATGTTTTTCGTTGATATTCATAATTTAATAACTTGTGATCATGACTATATTTTCCAGTGATATCATATTACAGCCTGATATTTAATCTTTTCCCATACTATATTGATGTATCCGCCCAAAAAATTGTAAAAATATGAAAAATACTGGCACATTTACCAAACTACCTCCCGCAGGTTTATTAAGACAATTAAGCAACTGTTATGAAACTACCTGTTTACAAGCATTTAGTAACTCTGTATCTTGGTTGATATATATAGAACAAGGAAAAATTATCTATGCGACTCATTCCGTAGAACCTTTTGATAGATTAGAACGACAAATGCGTCGTCTCCATCAACAAATACCGCTCGTAGATAATGAAGTGCGCGTACAAATGCGCTTGGTATTTGAAGCTGAAGATCATGATCATTTCCCAAACCAACCTCCAGAATACGAAGCGATTAACTGGCTTGTCACTGAACAACATCTTCTGCCTACTCAAGCAACATTACTTATTCAAGAATTAGTTAAAGAGGTAATTGAATGGTTTATCCTCATTAAAACAGGCACTTATGAATTAGCAGAACCAATCCATGATTTGACAAAAATTTGTCAGTTAGATATCAATACTGTCATCGAAGAATGTCAAAATCAGTTACAAAATTGGCGATATCTTGGTAGATATATCTCTTCTCCCTATCAGCGTCCATATTTGTTAGTTAGTAGCAAATTTCAGGATAAAAGATTACCACCACTAAAAGAGAATATCACTAATTGGATGAAGGGTTTTAGCTTGCGTCATCTAGCGATTATCATGAATCAGGATGAATTGCAACTAGCTTTAAGTTTATACCCCTATATTGTCAAGGGTTCGATAGTATTACATGAGCCAGATCCTCCATTTGATAAATTACCAAAAACAAATGGCAGTCTATTACCATTTTCTGAAGATAGCACAGAATCGGTGAAGGAAAAATTATTTATTTCCGATGTAGCACTAAGCAAAGATCCTCCTCCAGAAACTTCAATTATTTCTGAAAATAATGTTGCGGTTGAACCGCTAGTAACAGACATTGCTGATTTACCTCCAGATGATTTACAACCCGAAACTGTTGATAGTAAAATAGATGCTGATTCCCAAAAAGTAAAAGTCAATCCGAGAACTACACAAAAGACTTACAAAATTATCTCTGTAGATGATAGTCCCACAATTCTCAAGGAAATCAGCCGTTATTTAGAAGATGAGAATTTTACTTTGGTAACTATTAATGAACCAGTAAAAGCAGTTATGTCAATTATTCGACATAAGCCGGATCTGATTTTACTGGATTTAAATATGGCAGGAATTGATGGTTATGAACTATGTCGTATTATCCGCAATAATTCCCTGTTTAAAAATATTCCCATTATTTTTGTGACTAGCAATAAGGGAATTATAGATAAGGTAAAAGCGAGATTTGTCGGTGCTTCGGGATATTTAACTAAACCTTTTACTCGCGCTGAATTGCTAAAAATGATTTTTATGCACTTAGCATAATGATAGCAAAGTAGGGGTTTAGCATTGCGCTTTACCCTGACTTTATTTTGAATTTAAATTTTGTGCTTCCTTGTCTCAACCAAAGCAACCAACCGTTATTTGAGAAGTATAAGTTTTTTAAATGAACATTTTTACAAAATTGGTAAAGTTGATGTTTATTGAGAATATCTCTCTCTATTCTCAATATTATTGAGAATGTTATCAATAAGTTAACGAAAATACGTTTTTACAAGATTGATTAATACCCCTTGACTTTTTGTGCTACTATTAGAGATAGAATCGGCTAATGCTATGTTTAATTTTTGGGCTTAACTAAAAGCCTGTATGGGGTTGGGTATGGGGGTAAATGAGCAATCGTACAGAAAGTTACGCTAAGGCTGTAACCCATACTGGATAAGCATTCTGTTAATCAATATTTTTGGTAATTCTCAACGTACCAATTAACCCAAACTCTATTTGGTACAACAATTTCATACGACACAGCACTGGTTTGAGGCTCCTAAATTTCAGAGACTTCAATTGGTACAGGTTTCTCGTAGGTAAAGAGGATGTTAAAAACAGGTCATCAAATCCTTAGCGTAAGTTTCGGAATGGATGCTCATTTCACCCCGAAAATTTCAATTAGTCCGCGATTTTGGTAGGAATTTTTCATCTACTCCGTGACAGATTTTCACTTTGTCTGCGACAAAGTAAGTTAGAACCCTGATTATTCCGTTGAAATTTTTTCAATTAGTCTGCGAACCGACAGTGTAGCGATCGCATGATTGCTGTATCTAATGCCCTAATTGGTACATTTTAATTTACCTAACTCAATGCCAAATATAAGTAAGTCGGCACGATAAAATCAATATACATTTTTTTCGTAAAAACCCTGAAATAACGTATCTATAAGGTATTTGTCGAATTTACATTC
>NZ_LJOQ01000064.1:36552-38057 GCF_001672255.1 Anabaena sp. AL09 | reverse complement strand
GCAAGTAGGAATAACCATCAGCGCAAAGAAGTGTTTTATTAAGGAGAAACCCCTGATTTATCTCGTCTCGGCATAGCTGTAGCCTGGGTAAGCAAGCAATGGTAAACCATGGAGCGTTTAACATTAAAAATTGATGGACTCACAAAAGCAGCAAAAAAAACAAAAGTAAGCGCAATTGCAATACCTGTCGTACTGGTAGTTGCCTTGAGCGTCTAGGAGGATAATTGACTATCCTTTTTAAGCAGGTCTTAAAGAATCTGCGTGTCTTTAGACCGCAGAGTGTCAAATAAATTACAAAAGAAGGAAACTCTTAACTGGGAACAGATAAGAAACACTCATTTGCACCAGTTTAGAGCTTCTGTCAAAAAAAAGATGTTTTTAAAAGATGCGTAGCCCGAAAAAAACAGTTCGTCACCGAATCAGAATTTAGATTGAATTATTCCTGACTTTTCTTATTCTTGGCTTTTATGTCTGGTTGACAGCTAGTTACAGCCAGTCGAAGATTGCCTTGATGGCTGGCTAGTAGTTGTTTCCCAAATTCTTGGTCTAAACCAGTCCAGTGCATTAATAATGCCAATTTAACCGATTTACCACTATGTTCTAGTAAAAACCCGGCTGCTTCTCGACTTAAACTAGTTAAGTCTTGTAAGATCCGTAAAGCGCGATCATGTAATTTTTGATTCGTGACAGCGACATCAACCATGCGATTCCCATACACTTTACCTAGTTTAACCATTACCCCAGTCGAAAGGGTATTTAACACTAATTTTGTCACCGTCCCCGCTTTTAAGCGAGTAGAACCAGCTAAAATTTCTGGTCCTGTCAATAAACGAATATCAATATCAACTTCAATACCGACTTGTTCTGTGGGAACACAGGCTATAAAAATAGTCTTAGCCCCCCGTTGACGCGCTGCATTAATGGCACCGTGAACGAAAGGCGTTGTTCCCCCAGCCGTGATGCCGACGACTACATCCAGTTGCGTGATTTGTCGTTGCGCGATCGCAGTTTCGCCATCTTCCGCTCGATCTTCCAAATCCTCGGAACTGCGGACTAATGCTCCCGCACCACCAGCAATAATCCCTTGTACCAATTCTGGGGAAGTGCAGAAAGTAGGTGGACACTCGGCAGCATCTAATACTCCTAATCTGCCACTTGTCCCTGCACCCACATAAAATAAACGACCACCTTGACGCAGTTTTTCTGCTGCGAGGTCAATAGCTGCTGCTAACTGAACTTTAGCCGCTGCTACTGCTGCTACTGCCTTTTGGTCTTCGCTATTAAATAATTCTACCAACTCTAAAGAGTTGAGTTGGTCTAAATTGAGACTATGGGGATTAACTTGTTCGGTGAGCAGATGCCCGCGTTCCTGGAAATTTGTCATTTGTGTATACTGTGTCAGTTGTTAGTTGTCAGTTGTCCGTTGTCAGTAGGGGCGAAGCATTTGGAAGATAAATTATCGGTCATTGCCAAAAATAGTTCTCCAAATGCTTCGCCCGTACAGT